>NZ_CATKCB010000001.1:0-1017 GCF_949747025.1 Helicobacter sp. UBA3407
AAGGCATTCGTATATATCCCCAAAGACTTTTAGAGTTTAGAATCATTGCAGAGCCTAGTTTGTAGGCTAAATGATTGTGGATTCTGTGTTTTGCGGTTAGGAACGCAACCTTAGAATCCGCCTCTTTAAGAAAGGGAATGAAGCTCAAAAACATTTCATTTTGCGATTCCTTAATCCGTGCTAAATCCATAATTTTTTTGGCTTGCGTGATATTTCCATTAAAAAAGCAAATTTTAGCCGCGCAAAAGCAAATGTAGGGAAATTCCTCCTTTGCATTTTCCAAGTAAGCTTTAAATTGCTCTTTAAAAACAATATGTGTATTCCACAAAACAAGCAGCAAGGACGCAAGATATTCTTCTCCCCTCTCATTTATCACATTTTCAAGATATTTTTCTGCGCGGTAGATTTGCTTCTGTCTTAAAAACTCCTCTACTAACATCACACGATACGCACTATTGCACATATCAAATTCCAAAGCCAACCACAAAAGCCTAATGCGCTCCTCAAAGCTCACTCCAATTTGCCGCCCCAAAGAGTAAGCATAAGCGCAACTCACACTTTTTTGCACATTAGAAATATCCAAATAATCTTTCATTTTTGGGACAATAAAAGCATTATAAAGCTCTTTTTGCGTGAAATAGACATTGAAGTTCAAAAGCTCATTTTGCGACCCCAAAAAAGCAGCAAATTTAGAAAATGTGGAATGATTCGCAATCGTTTTTTTCGCTTCAGCCATCAAACACACTTCAAAAATCGTTCTCTGTGTCTCATTCAAATTCTCGCTCCAAGTTTGCGCGTTGATGAAATTTCCACTCTTTACCTCATCGTCCAAAACCTTAGATACTGCTTCGTTTGCCTTAGAATCCGCTCCAAAAAGCAAAACTTTAAAGCCAAGCTTGATAAAATGTCTTGCCGCAAAAATCACCAAATCCACAGGAAAAAAGTATTTATGGATAACAGGACAAAACACAAATCTCCTATATTGCGTCTCTATGGAATCCCCGCTTCGCATATGCA
>NZ_CATKCB010000002.1:0-1062 GCF_949747025.1 Helicobacter sp. UBA3407
ATGTCTTGCAAGGTTTGATTTAGCACACTTTGGAGGCATTCCTCTATATAGCACATAGAGTTCAAAGAGGGAATAACAATGGAGACTTTAGGATTCATTGCGCAAACTCCCTCTTAACAAGCTCTAAAGCTGCCTTGATGACATCTTGCATATCATAGTATTGATATGAGCCAAGTCTTCCGCCAAAGAGGAGATTCTGCTCTTGCTTAGCAAGTTCTTGATATTTTGCAAAAAGTGCTTGATTTTTGCTATCGTTAATCGGATAATAAGGCTCTTTGCTCTTATCCCAAGTTTGAGGGTATTCTTTGGAAATAATCGTTTTCTCTTGTGTGCCAAACTCAAAGTGCTTATGCTCAATAATTCTAGTGTAAGGTGTCTGCTCGTCTGTGAAATTCACCACCGCAACCCCTTGATAGTTTGGAATCTCTAAAATCTCTTCTTCAAACTTCAAACTCCTATACTCAAGCTCTCCAAAACGATATTCAAAGTAGCTATCAATCGTTCCAGTAAATAGAATCTTTTTAGCTTTTGCTTGGAATTGCTCTTTGTGTTTTAAAAAATCTGCGTTTAGCCGCACTTCACAATTTTTTAATAATTTTTCAAAGATAGGAGTGTAGCCACCTTTTGGGATTCCTTGATAAGGGTCATTGAAGTAATTATTATCATAAGTTAATCTAACAGGAATCCTGCGTATAATGGAGGCTGGTAAATCCTTGCAATCTCTGCCCCATTGCTTTTGCGTGTAGCCTTTGATAAATTTTTCATACACATCAATCCCAACAAGGGAGAGGGCTTGTTCTTCTAGATTTTTGGGCGCACCTTTTAGGTCTTTGAGTGCGGCTTTTCTTTGGGATTCTATGATTTCTTGCGCTTGTTTAGGGGTGGAGATATTCCAAAGCTTGCAAAAAGTATTCATATTAAAGGGCAGATTATAAATTGCGCCTTTGTAGTTGGCAAGCGGAGAGTTGATGAAGTGATTAAAATCCGCAAATTGTCGCACATAGTCCCATATTTCCTTAGAATCTGTGCGGAAAATATGCGCTCCATAGGTATGCACATTAA
>NZ_CATKCB010000003.1:0-1102 GCF_949747025.1 Helicobacter sp. UBA3407
GAGACAGCTCCCATCTCGTTACGCCATTCATGCAGGTCGGTATTTAACCGACAAGGAATTTCGCTACCTTAGGACCGTTATAGTTACGGCCGCCGTTTATTCGGGCTTCAATTCATAGCTTCATCTTGCGACTGACTAATCCTCTTAACCTTCGAACACCGGGCAGGCGTCACACCTTATACTTCCTCTTACGAGTTGGCAAAGTGCTGTGTTTTTGGTAAACAGTCGGGAGGGACTCTTTGCTGAGACCATATTGCTATGGCACACCTTATTGCGAACTTACGGTGTTAGTTTGCAGAGTTCCTTAAAGAGAGTTCTTTCACGCGCCTTAGAATACTCATCTCATCTACCTGTGTCGGTTTGCGGTACGGGCAATATTAGCTAAACTTAGAGGCTTTTCTTGGCACGACGATCTTAACAATTCTCCTTTCCATCCGAAGACTTCAAAGAGCCTGTTGGGTTTGGGATACGGGAGCGGATTTTCCAATCTCCTAACTTGCACCTTTCGACTGACACTTCTATCCGTCAGCTTGTCTTGACCCTATGCGTCCCCACATCGCACACTAATATTGGTATTGGAATATTAACCAATTTTCCATCGACTACCCCTTTCGGACTTGTCTTAGGACCCGACTAACCCTACGATGACGAGCATAGCGTAGGAAACCTTAGATTTTCGGCGAAGTGGATTCCCACCACTTTTATCGCTACTCATTCCTGCATGCTCACTTCTATACGCTCCACCACTCCTTACCGGTATGGCTTCAATGCTGTATAGAACGCTCTTCTACCACTGTGCATCAGCACAATCTACAACTTCGGTGTCTATCTTAGCCCCGTTATATTTTCAGCGCAGAATCACTAGACCAGTGAGCTGTTACGCTATCTTTAAAGGATGGCTGCTTCTAAGCCAACCTCCTGGTTGTCTGAGTAACTCCACATCTTTTTCCACTTAGAATAGAACTTTGGGTCCTTAGTTGGTAGTCTGGGTTGTTCCCCTTTAGACGATTGATTTTATCACCCACCGCCTGACTCCCAAGATACGGTAATAGGTATTCGTAGTTTGACAGGGGTTGGTACCGCGGTGAGCAGCCCTAGCCCA
>NZ_CATKCB010000004.1:0-1117 GCF_949747025.1 Helicobacter sp. UBA3407
GCTTTAAGTATGATTGATAATCTCTCAACACACCCTCCGTTGCTTTGCACTTTTCATAAGTTTGGTTTGTTGTTTTTGAAGTTTTATATTGTAGAGCTTGGACGCAAGGCAAATTTTATTTTAGCAGATAGTGAGGATAGCAAACGCATCATTAAAGAGCTTAATAACGATTTAGCACCTTTGCCTTTAGTGATTAGCGAGATTTCGCGCTATAAAAACTCTCAAATCACTCCGCAAGAGGCTTTAAAAAACGCATATAATGCAAATTATGAGCATATTGCCAAAGTGTATAAGGAATATCAGGAATTTTTGGTGCAAAAAAATATGGTAGATTTTGATGATTTGCTGCTGCTTCCTTTGGAAATTATGCAAAAAAATCCAAAAATTGCAGAAAATGAGAGTAAAAAATATCAATACATTATGGTAGATGAGTATCAAGATACCAATCATTTGCAATATTTACTGCTCAAACAACTTTGCTCTACGCACCAAAATCTTTGCGTTGTGGGGGACGATGACCAGAGCATTTATAGTTGGCGTGGGGCAAATATCCAAAATATCTTGCAATTTAGCAAACAATTTCAGGGTGCAAAAGTGATTAAACTAGAAAAAAATTATCGCTCCACGCAAGCGATTCTAAAGGCAGCAAATCAACTGATTGCAAACAATAAAGAGCGTTTAGGAAAAGAACTCAAGACGACTTTGGAAAAGGGCAAACCTGTGGAGATTCTGCATTCTAGTGATGAGCAAGCAGAAGTGCGTAGAGTGGCAACTATCCTTAAAGGTTTGCTAAGTCGTGGAATCTCACCCAAGCAAATTGCAGTTTTGTTTCGTGTCAATGCGCTTTCTCGTTCTTTAGAGGAGGGGTTTAACCGCGAAAAGATTCCTTATGTGTTGGTAGGAGCAATTCGGTTTTACGAAAGAAGCGAGATTAAAGATGTGTTGAGCTATTTGCGTGTGTTAGTGAATTTAGATGATGATTTTTCGCTTACACGCATTCTTAATAAACCCAAACGCGGAATTGGAAAAACAACAATAGACAAGTTATTGACTTTAACACAAAAATATAATACTAGCATTTTTGGCTTGTTTAACGAATCGCAAGAAAATGCGCAGA
>NZ_CATKCB010000005.1:0-1142 GCF_949747025.1 Helicobacter sp. UBA3407
TGAATTACGAATCGTAAGGCTAAAATTACAATCCTTTAAGACTTTTTGTGAGGACTCTTGCCACACACATTTAAAAACTTGCTTGGGGGGGAAATATAATCTTAAACAAAGCTGCAAGGCGAAATAAAATTCTATAAAAATAAAAAGAATTAAGTAGTTTTGTAGTAGAATTAAATTTTAGTGATTTGAAATAAACACTTGCGTAAAAAGGGGTTGTTATGTTACCAGCATGGAGTAAAGAAATTAGCGTGCATAATGAAAAGATTGATGAACAGCACAAAAAGCTATTTGAAATCGCAGGTCGTGCCTATATGATGACAGAAAAAAAATCAAGCAAAGAGGAAGTGATTGGGGTTTTACGTGAATTGCTTGAATATACAAAGGAGCATTTTAAAGACGAGGAAGAGTATATGCAATCCATTTCTTTTCCTCGTTTGGAGGCACATAGGGCAATTCATCAAGACATTATTAGGGATATGGTAAGTGCAGTAACGCGTGTGCAGAATCTTAACGATTTAAAAGATGAGATTGCAAAAATTGCAAAAAATTGGCTTTTGGTGCATATTATCAAAGAAGATATGCAAATTGAAAAATTTCGCCGCAATACCTGCCCGCTCCCTATAAAACCAACAGAACCAAAACCTGAAGAAAAGCCTGTGCAAACTGAAAACAAAAAAATTGAATATTTTTGCAGTTGTCCTAATAAGGTGCATTATGTGCCGATAGATGTAGATAAAAAGATTCGTGCAGGCGGTGTTTTTAATTGTAAAGTTTGCAAGCAAGCAATTCAACCTAAGTAATAAGGGGGACAAAATGTTAGATAAAAATGAGTTAAACGAATATGCTTTGATGGCAAATGCTTTGCGGTTTCTTTGTGCTGATATGGTGCAAAATGCCAATAGCGGACACCCTGGTGCTCCAATGGGGTTAGCAGATATTGCGGTGGTGCTTGGATTCCATATTAGACTAAATCCAAAAAATCCTAAGTGGATTAATCGTGATAGATTGATTTTTAGTGGTGGGCACGCAAGTGCGCTTGTGTATTCTCTGCTGCATTTATGGGGTTTTGAAGTGAGCTTGGAGGATTTGAAAAACTTTCGTAAATTTGGTTCTAAAACGCCCGGACACCCAGAATACAAACA
>NZ_CATKCB010000006.1:0-1144 GCF_949747025.1 Helicobacter sp. UBA3407
TCCATAATGAGCTCATAGCCATCAACTCTATCTTTGAGATATTGCTCATCATAAAGTTTTTTTGCGATGATATGATTAAGCAATCCATACGCAAAGGCAATATCTGTCCCACTTCGGATTCTGTGATATTCATTACATTTTGCTGCTGTTTTAGTAAATCTTGGGTCAATGCACACGAGTTTCGCACCTTTTTCTTTTGCACGTAAAATATGCACCATAGAAACAGGGTGATTGACAGCTGGATTTGCACCAATAACTAAAATATATTTAGAGAATTGCATATCGCCTAAATGGTTTGTCATTCCACCATATCCAAATGTATTTGCCACACCGGCAACTGTTGGAGAGTGTCAAACGCGAGCGCAATGGTCTATATTATTTGTCCCAAAAAATGCTGCAAATTTCCTAATGTAATAGCTTTGCTCATTAGAACACTTCGCACTTCCCAAAAACATCACCGCATCAGGTCCGCTTTCCTCTCGGATTTGCTTAATTTGTGCAGCAATTTTATCCATTGCTTCATCATATTTAAGTCTTGTCCATTTACCATTTTGTTTTTCTAATGGATAGCGAAGTCTTGTTTCACTTCTTGCTCTATCAATTAAATCTGCGCCTTTACAACAATGTCCCCCTTGAGAAATAGGGTGGTCTTGTGCAACTTCTTGTCGCACCCAAACACCATCTACCACTTCAGCTACGATTCCACAACCCACAGAACAATGGGTGCAAATTGTTTTTACTTTTTTGGACTCTGGATATCTTTCTTTCAACTCTTGTGTAGTTGCTTGACGCATAGTTTTTTGTGTGTCATTTCCCAATGCAATACTTGCGCTAGCTAAGCTTCCAAGAGCGGTCATTTTTAAAAACGCACGTCTGTTATTGCGTCTTTGAATTGTTTCGCTCATTTTTCACCTCGCTTTTTATTTTGCAACAGAATAGTATAAATCCCATTGCTGTGTTTTTTGGTAAAGAATCTCTTTTTTAGGCGATTTGCCACGCACGAGATTCTCACTTGTGCCTTTTTTGCCACAGCCTGCCAATGCAATACTTACACCTGCGACTGCTACGGAAGTTTTTGCGGTAGTTTTTAAAAACTCTCGCCGACTCTTTTCCATATTGGCTCCTTATTTAAGATTTGGGATAA
>NZ_CATKCB010000007.1:0-1182 GCF_949747025.1 Helicobacter sp. UBA3407
AAAATTGAATTCAAAATTATAATAATCATTACTAAAATTAAAATAAATTTTGCTTTTTTCTTGCATTAATAACTAATAATAATCATTTTTATTATTTTATAAGTTTTAAAGTTTCATAATTTTGAAAATTACTTTTATGAAAGGAAAATTTATGGAAATTCTTAAATCCTATGTGGATATTCTCATCTTTACAATTCTTGGATTAATGGCATTTATAGCTCTTTGGTGCGTGATTGAGAGGCTATTGTTTTTTAGAAAACTTGAGCTAAAAAACTTCAACACTCAAGAAAACTTTGAAGCAGCCATTACAGAAAATCTCACAACATTGCATATTATTTATTCTAATGCTCCTTATGTTGGACTGCTTGGCACGGTGATTGGCATTATGATTACCTTTTACGATATGGGGCTTAGTGGAAATATTGATGTCAAATCCATTGTAATGGGGCTTTCTTTGGCATTAAAAGCCACTGCACTTGGGCTACTTGTTGCGATTCCATCTCTTATTAGCTACAACGCACTTTTTAGAAAAGTCAGCCTCTTAAACAATGATTATAAAGCAAATACAAAGAATCCACGATGTTAAAAATTCAACATTCAGAGGGACTAAATATTGTTCCTTTTATTGATGTCATTTTAGTTTTACTTGCAATGGTGTTGAGCATTTCTACCTTTATTGCGCACGGAGAGATAAAAATAGAATTGCCTAAATCTGATTCAAGTATGCAATCTTCTAATGATTCCAACAAAATCCAAATCCTTATTAACGCACAAGATGTTTATTACTTGGAAGACAAAGAAACCACACTTGAGGAGATTCAAAAAAGAATTAATACTTTGGATAAACAAACAATTGTGGAACTCAAAAGTGATAAAAATGCAACTTTTAATAGTTTTGTGCAAATCATTGATATTTTAAGAACAAATCATCACGAGAATTTTCAAATCATTACCGAGAAAAACCAATGAATGCACTTTCAACTCACAAAGCCCAAGCTTTTTATTTAACAACTCTTTGTTTTCTACCTTTAGTCATAGGATTTTTTAACTACTTCCTAATTTTTAAAATTAATCCTAAAAATCAAGAAAATTTTACGCTTAGTATGCAACAATTTATTGCACAATCCTATATTGCTCACCCTCAACAATCCGCACAACAACCATATATGGAAAACAAGAAAC
>NZ_CATKCB010000008.1:0-1189 GCF_949747025.1 Helicobacter sp. UBA3407
AAATTATTTTTTATCATTTTTTATTAAAACTTCTCTTTTGGAGTTATTTAAAATCGTTATTGTTACGATTTTTTATAAAAGTTCAAAAATTAAAAATTTTTGATTTACCGAATCTCCATTCGTAAGAATGGTGTTTTTTAAATTTTAAATTATATTAAATAATTTAAAATATTTAGAAACTATTCTATTTATGTCAAAACCTATTATATCTATGTCAAAAAGTATTCTATTTAAGTCGATAAATTCTGTACATCAAATGCTATTGAATGTTATTATTGAAAAAGATCAAGATGGGTATTTTGCACGCATTTTAGAGCTTGAAGGTTGTGTTTCACAAGGTAATACTTATGAAGAGGCTTTGTTTAATATAAAAGAAGCAGGGGAACTTTATTTAGAAAGCCTTAAAAGTGAAGAAAAAAGAACCATTGAAAATAAAATAACTTCAATTGTTCCTATGGTTTTAGCCAATGCCTGAATTTCCAAGAATGACTGCAAAAGAAGCAGAAAGGCTTTTATTGCAAAATGGTTTTTTGATTGATAGACAATAAGGTAGCCATAGAATCTATAAAAAAGATTCTTACAGAATGGTTATTCCTCATCATAGTGGAGAGATTTTACATCCTAAAATCATAAAGCAACTTTTTGAAATTATTGAAATGAGCGAAGGATAAAAATGCCTAAACGCAATACTATTGATACAATTACATTAGGAATTTTTAGCGATGAAAATGTTTCTGTGATTTGTGAAGATACCATTAAATTAGAAAAAGGCTCTGTGGCTGTCTTAAGTGGCAATAGCGAGGTGGGTAAATCTTTTTTAGCCCTAAAAGTATGTGCTAATGCTATAAATGAGGGTTTAAAACCTTTTTTTGGAGTATAGAAGACAAAAATCAAGCGATTTTAGAACGCATTAAAAATATAGAAAATTTTTACCCATTTAATAGCATAGAGCTTGAATTTTCTAATGAGCTTCCAAAAATTGATAAAGAACCTATGGATAGCTTAAAACAAGAACTTAATGAGTTAGCAGACTGCGATTTAATTGTTATTGATACTTTTAGTGCATTCTTCTCAATCTTAGGCTTTAAAGATCATTTTTTCTTTATATAAAACGCCAAACAAACCACGCAAAGATTAGAATTAAGACGATAGAAAATAAATTTACACACGCACCATATTTCATCATTTC
>NZ_CATKCB010000009.1:0-1195 GCF_949747025.1 Helicobacter sp. UBA3407
AGAATCAAAAACAAATATTTTATTTTGAGTGGAACATTTGTTGTTGGAATGGCATTAAAAATCGTGATTTCTAGTTACGCGGGATTGCTTTTGTTGCTTTTAGCGTGTATTTATCCTGTGCTTCTTGCGCTAAAGATTCGCCCTATCACCGCAGTTTGCGTGCTATCTCTCATTGCACTAGATTATGGACCAAAAGACGGAAGCTCTATCAATATGGCAGATATGGTGGGGCAAAAGGACAATGTCATTGGGCTGTTTTTGGATTATCAAATTTGGAGTGTCGCGGCTTATGTGGCAGTGATTGCACTTGCGATTCCATTTTATTTTGCGTGGGTGGATAAAAGGGACGCGCTTAAAGGGGTGTTGAGTGGTGAAGCAGAGATTCCACAAATCCTTAATCCCAAATGCCCGACTTTTTATATCCTATTCCCTTGGCTGCCAGTGGTTTCTTTGTTTGCTGCATATTTTTTGCAGATTAAACTAGATGTGGTAACGGCAAATTTCATTAGCATTGCGATTGTTTTTGCCGTGGAATTTATCCGACACAGAGACGCTAAGAGACTTGGTGAGGATATGGTTGTGATTTTAAAGGCAATGGCAGAGATTTTTGTCAGTGTCGTTAGTATTATCATTGCGGCAGGAGTTTTTGCAGAGGGGGTTAAGTCTCTTGGTGGCGTAGGGATTCTTGTC
Source organism: Helicobacter sp. UBA3407 (assembly GCF_949747025.1). Classification (NCBI taxonomy): domain Bacteria; kingdom Pseudomonadati; phylum Campylobacterota; class Epsilonproteobacteria; order Campylobacterales; family Helicobacteraceae; genus Helicobacter; species Helicobacter sp. UBA3407. The sequence continues at coordinate 691 of NZ_CATKCB010000009.1, forward strand.
AATGCGGTTTCTGGATTTGGCAAAACAGGAGAATTTGCGACTTTTGCGGTGATTTTGAGTATTGCAGTCTTTAGCTTTTTAGTGTATTTTGCTAGCGTGATTATGGGAAGTGGAATCGCAGCATTTAATGCCTTTGGCAGATTAGCTCCAGAAGTAGCAACGAAGCTTGGAATCGCGCCGATTACTTTAGTTTTACCCATAGAGATTGCGTCTTGTCTAGGGCGGGCGGCTTCTCCGATTGCGGGTGGGATTCTTGCTCTAGCGGGGTTTGCGAAAGTTTCGCCAATGGAGATTATCAAGCGCACAACTCCGCTTTTGCTCCTTGCTATGGTGGTGAATATCCTTGTGGCTTTTTATCTTGCAAAGGCGAATCCTCTTCCTCCACAAGAGCGCACACAAACGCAGGCGGTGGAATCTCTTTTTTAGATTTTTTGGGTTGTTTTTCTCATTGTTGCAGGGTTATTGCTGTGGGATTTCATACCACAAGCTTACTTCCTCAAAATAT
>NZ_CATKCB010000010.1:0-1253 GCF_949747025.1 Helicobacter sp. UBA3407
CAAGAAGAGGCAGATAAAAGAGGATTGAAGCTTGTTGTCGCAGATTATGGCGCGGAGGCTTGCGGTGATGCAGTCCGACTTTATTGGCTCATAGACGCAAACGATACGATTGTAGATGCGAAATTCAAGAGCTTTGGCTGCGGGACTGCGATTGCAAGTAGTGATATGATGGTAGAGCTTTGCTTGGGCAAAAAAGTGCAAGAAGCAGTGAAAATTACCAATATTGATGTAGAAAAAGCGTTGCGTGATGAGCCTGATACTCCAGCCGTCCCGGGACAAAAAATGCACTGCTCTGTAATGGCTTATGATGTGATTAAAAAGGCAGCGGCGCAATATTTGGGCAAGAATCCAGAGGATTTTGAAGATGAGATTATCGTCTGTGAATGCGCACGCGTGAGCTTAGGAACATTAAAGGAAATCATTAGGATTAACAATCTAAAAACGATTGAAGAAATCACCGAATACACAAAAGCAGGTGCGTTTTGTAAAAGCTGTATCCGACCCGGAGGACACGAAGAGAGGGAGCATTATCTAGTAGATATTTTGCGTGAAGTGCGTGCAGAAATGGAAAATGAACTTCAAAACAAAACCGATTTGAATTCCAAAGACAATTCAGAATTTGCCAATATGACGATTGTGCAAAAAATCAAAGCTATTGAATCCGTGATTGATGAAAAAATCCGCCCAATGCTGATGATGGACGGGGGTAATATGGAAATCATTGATTTAAAAAATGCAAGCGATGGCTATACTGATGTGTATATTAGATATTTAGGTGCTTGCAGTGGTTGTGCAAGTGGTGCGAGTGGCACGCTGTTTGCAATTGAATCAGTTTTGCAAGAAAACTTGGATTCTAGTATTCGCGTTTTTCCTGTGTAAAACAAATAGAATCTTAAAATTTAAGTTTCAAGCAAGATTCCAACATTATGGATTTGCGGGTGTGGGCAAAACCCTTGCGCAATGTGCGCTACAAATGCTACACATTCTCGCAATGATAGAGTAGTAGCATTTATTTGGATACCACCAATAAATCAGACAAGAACGAAGTATTGGCTCAAGGCTCAGGAGGCATTATTAAGTGCTATTTCTCCCCTAATGCCTCTTTGGCGATTTTTACTAAAGGCTCTACATCGTATTCTTGAATCTTTTGTTTCATAATTTTCAAGTATTCCTCAATATTTTCTGAAGTTAGCCTATGCGTATTATCCCGAATCGCGTCTAATTGCATAGAGTTCATATCAATGTTATAATGC
>NZ_CATKCB010000011.1:0-1049 GCF_949747025.1 Helicobacter sp. UBA3407
AAATTTGTCCTCCGTGCGTGTGTCCGCTCAAAATTAAATCCACTTGATGTTCTTCTCTCACCTCAAGGGCAAATTTTGGCTGATGCGCTAATAAAATTAAGGGTTGGGATTCTGCCCTATTTTGCAAAGCTTGTTCCAAATTTGGCTCTAAAACGCCTATTCTGCGACCAAACAAATCATACACTCCCGCCAAATTTAACACTACTTCCTTTTGTCCGTTGATACTTTTCATTAATTGCACGCATTCATTTTCCAATGTCTTAATTCCAATGGCTTTTAAACTTTCAAGTAAGGGTTGGATATTGTGGAAATATTCGTGATTCCCTGTTACAAAATATACACCCAAAGGAGCTTGAAACTTACCAAGCTCTGCAATAGCTTTATGCACTCGTCCTACTTCTGTGTCTATAATATCACCGGTTAGCACGATAAAATCCGGCTTTAGCGCATTGGTTTGATTCACAATTTGGCGTACAACATTTTCTTCAATCAATCCTCCAATATGCAAGTCACTGATTTGCACCGCACTCATTGGTGTTTTAAGATTCTTTAATGAAATCTTAATGCGCTCTATTTTGGGAGATAATCTTCCCTCCACCAATCCCGTGCCTAGATAACCTAACGCAAAGATTCCGCTTGTGGCATTTAAAGTCCTTTGAAAGAATCCTCTGCGCTCTTGAGAGAATTTTGGAAAAAACCAAATTATAAGACGCAACAATAATGCAAGAAATTGATAAACTAACATTGCGACAAATAATACAAATCCTATACCAATGGATAAAGAAGCTAAAAAATATATACTTTGTGGAAAATCTACACAATAACGCGCCACAAAATAAACCACAACCCCAAAAAAATTAAAAATCAAAAAAGTTTTTAATACCAAAAGTGGAATCTTTAATTTAATGATTTTCTTAATAAAGAAAAAATAGATGCTTAAATGAAAAATAAAAAATACAAGCAAAGCCAAAAAAGGAAAAAGATTTTTTAGCATATAAAAACTCCTTGAGGCTTCATTTATTTTTTAAAAAAATAAACCTATCCATCTA
>NZ_CATKCB010000012.1:0-1277 GCF_949747025.1 Helicobacter sp. UBA3407
AGCAGTCAGTCAAAGCATAATTTTGTGAGTTTCCTCCCAATCCTAAAAGACAAATGTTTCTTTAAATGTTCCGATTCTTTGAAATCCCAATAATCTTGCAAAGAGTTTGCATTCTCTATGTTTTTTAGCTTTTTGTATCTCTGCAATACCCGATAAATCACCCCAAAACTTTTTAAAAAATTTGAAATGCTTTTGAAGCTTGAAAGTGTGGCTAATCCCAACTGATACTCTAGGCTTTGATGTAAGAGTGCATACGCACCGATTTTTTGTTCTTTTGCATAGGGTTTGATTTTTGCTAGTAGGGGCAGGAAACCCATAGGGTCAGCTTGGAAGCTTTCTAAATTCATCGCCAACATACATAAGCGATTCAAAATGTTTTGCTTTAGAATCGCACAAGTTTGAGGCTCTATCTTTCCGCTTTCCATTTGTCTAAAAATATCTACTAGCATTGTTGCGGCACTTCCAGCACGACAATATTTGTGCAAAAGCATAGGATTCCCGCAAAAATCTTTCAAATAGCATTGAAGTTGTTTTGGAATGTTTTTAAGCCCCGTCTTGCCCCCATAATTTGTCATACTATGGGGGTGAATACGATAAAAATAAAGTTTTTGGGGAAAAATAAAAATACATTGACTTTGAGCAAGAAGCAAAAGCCAAAAGTGATGGTCTTCCTCCAAAGGAACATTTGCAAATTTGAGTGAAATGGCTTGCAAAAACCTAAAATCAAGCATTCCTTGCCAAGTAAAAGCATACCATTTTCGTTCTACTAGCTTGCTTTGTGTAAATAATGCCGCAGGTGTAATCTTGCATTCCTCGCAGAAGCCATATTTTGTAAGTGGAGTTGGCTTTTTTGCGGAATCGTAGTTAAGATTTCCTTCGTATTTTCGCTGAAAATCAAACCAAAGCACATCTACCCCTCGCATTCTCTTAACGCATTGTTCTACACAATCTAGCTCTATATAATCATCACTATCTACGAATTGCAAATAGTCAATGATTGGAATCTCTAGCGAACTTTTAAGGCTATAAATGGTGTGGATTTGGTAGGGATTCTCTCCTATTATTTGATAGGAATGCAAAGAATCTGCGTCCTTTGCGGATTCCTTTGTGATTGCCACAAGCTCCCCACTGAAAAACTCTATTCCCGCATTTCTAGCATTTGCTTGTCCGCCATTTTCCTTATCAATAATTGTGATTCTGCTGTCTTTTTGTGCATATTCTTTGGCTATTTGCAAGCTAGAATCTGTGCTTCCATCGTTAATTAAAAGAATTTCTAA
>NZ_CATKCB010000013.1:0-1310 GCF_949747025.1 Helicobacter sp. UBA3407
ATGGGGATTAAACATTGTGTTGGAAGTGCAATACATTAGGGATTCCTTTGAAATTTAATGTGGAATTATAGCAGAAAAAAAAAGGGGGGGGGGGTAAAATTATCCAGCACAAGTGATTCTTAAAGACCGCTAAAATCTGCAAACTCCAATGCCTTGCCCCGATACAAATCACGACTTGCGCGTTTGCCTATGACTTGTTTTAAATATTTTGGTGCGATTCCATATCCTGGGCGAATAGAACGCACAGACTTTGCGGTAATTCTCTCGCCTTTTTTAATATTTTCTACCACATACAAGGAGCGCATAAACGCTCTGCCCTCTTTAGATTTTTGACTTAATTCATAAGTTGGAATTCCAAGCAACTCCTCTACCTCTCGCACCGCCTTTGCCATTTGCGCAAACTCTTCAGGCTCAAGACTAAACGCGCTATCCACACCTCCAAGCTTGCGATTCAGCATAAAATGCTTTTCAATTACTTTTGCGCCAATCGTTGCAGCAGCAATCGGTGCGGTGATTCCTAAAGTATGGTCGGATAACCCGACTTCCACCCCAAAATCCTTCTTCAAATGTGGAATCAGGCTCAAGTTCGCACTATGCAAAGGAGCGGGATAAGAGCTTGTGCATTGTAAAAGCGTAATATCTGTATTACCCGTTTGTTTGCACGCATTAATAGCATCTTGAATCTCCTCTTTGTTTGCGATTCCTTTAGAGAGAATCATTGGCTTACCCAAACGCGCCATATAGGCAATCAGTTCCAAATCTACAATTTCAAAAGATGCTACCTTGTAAATAGGATTCCCCAAACTTTCCAAAAAATCCACACCCTCTTTACTAAAAGGGCTAGAAAAGCATACAAGCCCGAGATTCTGTGCGTATTCAAATAGCTCCGCGTGCCACTCCCACGGAGTCATTGCCTCTTGATACAAATCATAAAATTTCTTTCCACCCCACAATGTCCCCTTAATCCTAAAATCCTCTAAATCACAATCAATACTCATACAATCTGGCGTATAAGTTTGCAACTTAATTGCATCTGCACCAGAATCTTTCGCCGCTTTAATCGTCTTTAAAGCTAAATTTTTATCTTGATTGTGGTTTGCCGAAAGCTCCGCAACTAAAAAGATTTTATTATTTTGCATATCCATAACCCTCAAAAATCAACAAATTTTGCTAAGATTATATCAGAAAAAATATTTTAAATTAAAGGTTTAATTGAATGAAAAATATTAAAAGTTTTGGAGTCCTTGCTTTAGTTTTGACCCCTATATTTTTCTTACAGGGTTGTGATGAAAAAAATGCGAAAGAGCTTG
>NZ_CATKCB010000014.1:0-1348 GCF_949747025.1 Helicobacter sp. UBA3407
AGAATCAGCTCCCAGTATGGAGCGGGAAACGGGGCTCGAACCCGCGACCCTCAGCTTGGAAGGCTGATGCTCTAGCCAACTGAGCTACTCCCGCACGGCTATGGTGGTGAGACGTGGATTCGAACCACGGAAGTCATAAACAGCAGATTTACAGTCTGCCCTCGTTGGCCACTTGAGTATCTCACCCCAATTTTAAATATTCATAAAAACTGGTCAAACACTGAAAAATTATATAAATTTATGGAGCTGGCAAAGGGACTCGAACCCCCGGCCTGCTGCTTACAAGGCAGCTGCTCTACCAACTGAGCTACGCCAGCACTCTACATTTTAAAAATAAAAATGAGATGAGATTCTACTACTTTTTATTTTAATTGTCAATACTTTTGTTTTAAATTTGTGTATAATTGCGCCGCTTCAACTTAAGCAAAAATGAAGTTGAAGTTAAATCTTTTAAAGGAGTTTCTACATTTATGAAACTAAAACACAAAAATCTTCACCCAAGAGGGTTTAGAAAGAAGTATTTTTCACTTGCGGCGATTTTAGCACTCAATAGCGCACTACTAGCGCAGAGTCAAAATATCGCCCTAGCTGAAAAATCTCAAGAGGTAGAATCTCAAAGCCTTAAGCTTTCTATCACCCACACAGAAGAGTTTGTGGAGAATGAGGATTTTAAAGAAGAATTCAGCGCAGAGGAGATTCAACAATCCAATGCTCAAAATATCTACAACTTTTTAAATCAACATTCTCTACTTAAAATTACAACAAATTATGGTAATCCCTATACTGCAAACATTGATTTGCGCGGCTTTGGACAGAATGCGCATAAGAATCTTGCTATTATCGTAGATGGAATGCGTTTAAATAATATTGATTCCACTCCTGTGTCCTTGAGTGCTATCCCGCTAGATTCTATCCAAAAAATAGAAATTATTAGAGGCAAAGGCACGACAAAATACGGAAATGGCGCGGTAAGCGGAATCCTAAAAATCACTACCACCCGCAAGGCAGGCGGTGCATTGAATATGGGTTATGCGAGTTATGAGACATTGGGTTCTCAAATTTTTTCACGTTATGTGGGAGATACTTTGAATATTGGAGTGTATGGGCAATACCAACACAACGAGGGTGCAAGAAAAATTACACAAGGGAGCGAAGAAAAAGACGGAAGCTATAATAAAAATGGTGGAATCACAGCCTTTTACTACCCTAGTGATTCTACACTTTTAAAATCAAACCTCAATTATTCCAAATATGCTATCAAATACGCAAGCCCTTTGACAAAACAACAATTTGATTCAAATCCTACACAAGCACCGCTTCCAAGTGCGTTGGGTGGAGATACTTTCAC
>NZ_CATKCB010000015.1:0-1463 GCF_949747025.1 Helicobacter sp. UBA3407
AAATCCTCTAACCCTAAAGATTTTTAAGTCTTTTAAGTTATAGAAATCTCCCCGAACTTATCAGGGATTTTCTCAAACGCAAATGGGTAGGCGGTAGTTATGGTGGAATCTGCAAATGTGTGTGTCTGCCAACAAACGGCAGGTGTGCAGGATTATTATCGGGATTCTTTTATGCCAAAGCTTTGGAGATGATTCAAAAAGTGTGTTAAAGGAATCCTCAAAATTCTTTGGGATTCTATGATTTGAGTAAGCTTTTACACTCCCTTTTGCTTCCAATAGGTTTGTAGCTCTTGTGCAATGTTTTGAGGCTCTTTTGTCTCTAGTGTTGGATTAGTGAGAAATTCCAAAGTCGCAAAAAAGCGATTTTTTGGCATAAAACCGGGATAGATAAATAATTCTTTGCCACTTTGGCTCAAAAAAACAAGTGTGGGCGTGGGTTTAATATTGTATTTTTGTGCCAAATCCGCAGTGCTTAACTCTTGATTTGAAAACCTGATTTTATGCGTTTTGGTGTAGCTGATGTTGATATAATAAGGTGCGTAGTTGGATTTAAGAAAGCTTTTGATTTCAGGATTCTCTTTGATGAGATTTTTTAGCCTATCGCAATACACGCAACCATTTGCCGAAAACACAAGAAAAAAGGGTAGATTATCACTTGTAATCTCGCTTGTTTCCTTAAATACATCAGAAACTTCCGCATAGGAGTTTCTATCTATATTTTTCATTGCCTCTAATTGTTCTTTTGTGTTGTTTGTGCCACTAGAGACAATCTCATCTCCAACCTTTTCTTGACAAGCATTGAAGCTAAAGGCTAAGAGAATGGAGCAAAAAAAGTATAAAATTTTCATTTTTCATTCCTTAATAAATATGCAATTATAGCCTAAAACAGCTCTTTTTTGAATTTAGAGACCTTGCATTAAGAGATTCCACAGATTATCTACCTCAGCTTCTTCTAAGAACTCTCCGCGTAAAGAAAGCCATTGTGTAATGTGTGCTTGCTCAAATATCGCACCTTGCATACAATCTTTGTGTCCGCGAACCAATCCGCGCCCTAAGATGATTTTATCTTGCAGGGGTTGCTCGCAAATGAGGCAAGTTTGCAAGGTATTTCCTCTGCCTTCAAAGCGCAAGAGTTTAGCGTATAAATTAAGAATTGCGCGTTTGGGATTCTCTTTTTCTAGTCGTTTTGTCCCTTCTTCTAAATGCTCAAAATAAAAGGAATCTAGATGAGAAATATCTCTTAAATGCGTATTTAAGAGGTTGAGGTATTGTTGCCAAAAATAGCGTTTTTGCGTGTCCCGCTCCCAAATGAAACCTAAATGGATTGGCTCTCTTAGTCTGCCAATTTCACGCAAGTCTTGTTGTATAGAAAAGTCAATCTTGTGTCCCAAATGCACGACACTATGGCGCGCACCATAGAATCTATAAAGGGTGTAAAGTTGGCTTTGTGTCAGGATTCTAAC
>NZ_CATKCB010000016.1:0-1478 GCF_949747025.1 Helicobacter sp. UBA3407
AAAAAAATTTGCAATTAGGCACTTTAAGCCTTATGTATTGGGGAGCTGGGCTAATGTGGATTGTAGATTGTGTTTTTGCAACTTATGAGGGAGAACCCTTTTTAAACATTAGTGGTGATGATGCGGTGCTTGGCGCAGTTGTTGTATTGGTTGGCTTGATTGCGTGGTTTGTGCTTTTATTGGTTAAGAATCCCAAAAGACTTTTTGTAAATACATTTTAAGCAAAGCCAAGCTAAGAATATAGTTTCTTAGCTATTGCGTTGCTTGTAGTCTTGATAGGAAAACTCCTTAAACAATTCAAATTCTCCATTTTTATGCAACATACCAATGCAAGGTAAAGGAATCCCATTAAAAGTATTATTTTTGACAATCGTATAATGCACCATATCCTCAAAAATCAAGCGGTCGCCAACTTTTAGTGGTTCTTTGAAGCTATAATCCCCAATCACATCTCCCGCAAGACAGGTTGGTCCTCCTAAGCGATAAGCATAAGGCATTTTACCTTTAAGTTTTAACTTATGATGTTTTTTGTTTGCCTTTGCTTCAAAGCTATTGCGTACCATTGGGCGGTAAGGCATTTCAAGACAATCAGGCATATGTGCCGCAGCACTGACATCTAAAATCGCAATTTTGATTCCATTTTGCACAATATCTACCACGCTACCAATGAGAAAACCACATTGCCAACCAATCGCTTCACCCGGCTCTAAATAGACCTCTGTTTTGAATTTTGATTTGAAATCCTTAATGAGTTGGATAAGCAAATCTATATCATAATCTTTGCGCGTGATATGATGTCCGCCACCAAAATTAATCCAGCGCATTTGCGGAATATACTCCTTAAAATGCTTGATAAAATATTTTAATGTGCGTTGGAGTGCATCACTATTTTGTTCGCAATGTGTATGAAAATGCAATCCGCTAATGCCATCTAGCCCAATTTTTTTGACACCCTTTTTGAATTCCTTTGGTGGGATTCCAAGTCGTGAGCCTTCAACGCAAGGATTATATATTTCTGGGCTTACTTCGCTGTATTTTGGATTGACGCGCAAGCCCACTTCAATCTTTGGCTGTCCTTTGCGTTCTCTAAGTTGATTTTGAGATTCTATGATTCCTTTAAAAGTCTGCCATTGTGCAAAAGAATTGAAAATAATATGATTTGAGATTTGCACAAGTTCCTGCATTTCCTCTTGTTTGTAAGAGGGGCTAAAGGTTGTAATCTCCTTACCAAATTCCTCATAGCCTAATCTTGCTTCATAGATTCCGCTTGCAGTGATTCCACTTAAATATTGTTTTGCAAGAGAAAAGCTTTTCCATAGGGCATAGCCTTTGAGTGCTAGTAAAATTTTTGCTCCGCTATCTTGTTGCACCTTTTGAAGTAATTGCAAATTTTTTTCAAATTTTTCTTCTTCTAGCACATAGCAAGGGCTTGGTAGAGAATCAAAATTTTTAGGATAGTTTTGGGTTAGGAATTGAGC
>NZ_CATKCB010000017.1:0-1499 GCF_949747025.1 Helicobacter sp. UBA3407
AGGAAAATGCTGGAAATAAAAAATAAGTCGCTTACCTCTCACTCAAACTTTAATAAGATAAACTCTAATGTGAATGCAAATTTGTCTAAGGAGGATTTTCAAACCCTCTTTTTGGCGCAAAACAAAAATGCAGAAACGAAAAACAATTCTTTAAAGAATGAGGATTTAGCAAATTTTGCTTTTTTAAAAATGAATGATTTTCAGACATTAGCACCAAACAACAATAAAGCAACACTTTTTGGATATAGTGTTGATGAAAATGGGTTTATGGGGGCAGATTTTAATAAAAAAGCAGGATTGCCTAGTGATTTTAAGATACATAAAGAAACACTACAAAAAATGCACAAAACTTATGCAACCCCTAATACAATGTCTATGCCAAGCGAAGAGAGCGCAAACTTCACGCTTCAAAATGGCGTATATTATGCGGGTGCGATGCCACTTGCTAATGGGCAGAGTTATTTTAATAAACTTGATATTGCAAGCGTTTTTAAATGGGCTTACACTCAATTAGAGCCACTCATTAAAGATTCTACAAAAAACGCTTATAATTTGAGAGAATTACAGGAACATTTTCCTGCTGGAATTGCGTATGATAGTGGGGAGATGACTAAAATTTATCAAAATCAAGAAGAGCTAGAATCTGCAATGCGCGAAAAGGATATATTATTTAATTTGGGATTAAGCAATGGGGCTAAAAGTTTATTTTTTGTTTTTGAAAAGGACGGCAGCATCAACGAATCTGACCTTTATATGTGTGATGAATCCTTTAGTATTAAACAATACATTAACGAAAACAACATTTCCAAAGAGGGATTGCTCGTAGCTTTTATGGCACAACAAGGAGCAGTGTTTAAAGCGCAATCGCCCGAAACAATAAAGAGCGAATACCAAAAAGCATTGGAAAATTTTGAGAAGTTTTATTATGGTGGCGATAGTGTAAGGAACTATAATGCTATAAAAGCTGGAGATTTAAGTATTGATGATTTCATAAAATCTAGTCTTGAATGCAATTTGTGGCTTTACTACTATTTTATGCAAGGCAACAAAGAGCCCCATTTGCTACCTAGCAAAATGAATTTACAGGGATATTTAGAATGGGATTCCTGTACTCCTAAACAAGAACAACGCTACCAAGCCCTAAACAACCAAGATTTTATGGATTATCTTAAAACAACTATTAAGGCTATGGTAGGATAAGGTTATTTTGTGTAGGCATAAGTCTTTGTAAATTTGCTTATAAATGGCTGTCTAAGGAGTTTATTTGTATTCTTATCTCTCACTTCTAGCCAACTCTTTTGATATTGCCCAGAGTAAGACCAAGAATATTTTAATTGATACCTATGAACAAGATAGAGTGATTCTGTATTGGGGTTGATAGCTTTAATATAATCATTATACAATGAACTACCTATAGCTTCTGTGATTAGATAGTAGTTATTTGTATATAAACCATATTTTCTTTCTGTCCTCACATATGAAATTGCTCCCCCCACAAC
>NZ_CATKCB010000018.1:0-1528 GCF_949747025.1 Helicobacter sp. UBA3407
AATTTTATTAGCGCATCAGCCAAAATTTGCCCTTGAGGTGAGAGAAGAACATCAAGTGGATTTAATTTTGAGCGGACACACGCACGGAGGACAAATTTTCCCCTTTCAATTCCTTGTAAAGCTAGACCAACCTTATTTAGCAGGTTGGTATCAGCACAGCCTAACAACGCAGATTTACGTTAATCGTGGCACGGGATTTTGGGGACCTCCTATGCGCATTTTAGCGCGTGCAGAGATAACTTATTTTGAATTTATTGCAGCTTCAAAAGACTAAAAGCAAATTTCAAAGAAAAGAAAGTATAATTTCGTATTTAAAATTTGGAAATCTATGAAAAACAAGAATCACTTAGTATTTTTATTGTTGTTTATAGCAAATTCTTTTTTTGGATTAGAGTTTTATATCAATAGCGGTAGAGAAGAGAATAGAAACTTTGCTGTTTTAAACCTAATAGACAATGTTCCGTTTGCTTGTGTGGAATCCTATGATAGAGCGTCTGAAGTCAGTGAGATTATTTGCGGATTTGATTCCCCTTTATTATCGCGTTTTCAACGCAGTGAGACTTTATTTTTTTCTATCGTGCCAGAAAGTCTTGAGGATAATACGCAGAGATTCTTTTTGAAAATCAAACCAAAAAATGGCAAAAAAATTAAACTTTATAATACAGAATTTAGCCTTATCTCTAATCAGCCTATCCCGCAAGAACACAACGAAAAATCCAAACGTTGGCAAATTTTAGGTTATGAAAATAAGATTCCATTTTTAAACGACCAGCCAAGCAATGGATTGAATTTTCCTATTTTCTTTGAGGAACATTTACCGAGAGTGGGGGCATTAGATGTGCAAATGCGCCCAATGAATAATGAAGTTGGAGCGGACAAGGATTCTTTCTTGCACATACAATCCTTAATTGCTGAAGAATCCTATACTGAAGCTTTGAATGCAATAGAAGAAATGCTTGCTCTTTATCCTGATACAATCTTTAAACGTGATATTTTATATTTTAAAATTGCTGCATTGGATAGCTTGGGTAAAGAGGAAGATTACGAAGATACAATGATACTAGCTAAAGCTTGGCTAGAAGCTTATCCAACAGATGTTCATGTGCCACAAATCTTATTTATATTGGCAAAAACTTATGCTAAAATGAACTTTTTTGAAGAGGCAAAATACTATTATGATAGGCTTTTTAGTGAGTATAAGGGTGATAAATACGAGCTTCTTGCGCGACTTGATTATGGAGAGAATCTTTATATTAGGGGGGACCGCAAAGTTGTTTTAAATATGTATGAATCTACTTTAAATGAAACGACAGATTTAGAAATCGCTTCTTTAGCATCTATTTTGCTTGGGGATTATTATCGCAAAGCAGAAAACAAAACAGAGGCACAAAGGCATCTTAAAAGTGTCCTAGACGCGAATCCAAAATATTTTCTTAAAGACATTCCAAAGTATTATAATTTGTTACAAGGTTGGGCAGAAGTTGGAATTGTAGATGTGCCTTCGCAAGTGGCAGAAGTAATGTTTGAG
>NZ_CATKCB010000019.1:0-1554 GCF_949747025.1 Helicobacter sp. UBA3407
GAAGCCAGAAATTCATTTAAGAGAAAATGAATGAAGGAGTTAAGATTAAACAAATGGAGAGTTTGATCCTGGCTCAGGATTAACGCTGGCGGCGTGCCTAATACATGCAAGTCGAACGATGAAGCTCTAGCTTGCTAGAGTGGATTAGTGGCGCACGGGTGAGTAATGCATAGATAACATGCCCTTTAGTCTAGGATAGCCATTGGAAACGATGATTAATACTGGATACTCCTTACGAGGGAAAGTTTTTCGCTAAAGGATTGGTCTATGTCCTATCAGCTTGTTGGTGAGGTAATGGCTCACCAAGGCTATGACGGGTATCCGGCCTGAGAGGGTGAACGGACACACTGGAACTGAGACACGGTCCAGACTCCTACGGGAGGCAGCAGTAGGGAATATTGCTCAATGGGGGAAACCCTGAAGCAGCAACGCCGCGTGGAGGATGAAGGTTTTCGGATTGTAAACTCCTTTTGTTAGAGAAGATAATGACGGTATCTAACGAATAAGCACCGGCTAACTCCGTGCCAGCAGCCGCGGTAATACGGAGGGTGCAAGCGTTACTCGGAATCACTGGGCGTAAAGAGCGCGTAGGCGGGATAGCAAGTCAGATGTGAAATCCTATGGCTTAACCATAGAACTGCATTTGAAACTGTTATTCTAGAGTATGGGAGAGGTAGGTGGAATTCTTGGTGTAGGGGTAAAATCCGTAGAGATCAAGAGGAATACTCATTGCGAAGGCGACCTGCTAGAACATAACTGACGCTGATGCGCGAAAGCGTGGGGAGCAAACAGGATTAGATACCCTGGTAGTCCACGCCCTAAACGATGAATGCTAGTTGTTGTGGAGCTTGTCTCTGCAGTAATGCAGCTAACGCATTAAGCATTCCGCCTGGGGAGTACGGTCGCAAGATTAAAACTCAAAGGAATAGACGGGGACCCGCACAAGCGGTGGAGCATGTGGTTTAATTCGAAGATACACGAAGAACCTTACCTAGGCTTGACATTGATAGAATCCGCTAGAGATAGTGGAGTGCTAGCTTGCTAGAACTTGAAAACAGGTGCTGCACGGCTGTCGTCCGCTCGTGTCGTGAGATGTTGGGTTAAGTCCCGCAACGAGCGCAACCCTCGTCCTTAGTTGCTAACTATTCGGTAGAGCACTCTAAGGAGACTGCCTTCGCAAGGAGGAGGAAGGTGAGGATGACGTCAAGTCATCATGGCCCTTACGCCTAGGGCTACACACGTGCTACAATGGGAAGCACAAAGAGATGCAATATTGTGAAATGGAGCAAATCTATAAAACTTCTCTCAGTTCGGATTGTAGTCTGCAACTCGACTACATGAAGCTGGAATCGCTAGTAATCGTAAATCAGCTATGTTACGGTGAATACGTTCCCGGGTCTTGTACTCACCGCCCGTCACACCATGGGAGTTGTATTCGCCTTAAGTCGGAATGCCAAACTGGCTACCGCCCACGGCGGATGCAGCGACTGGGGTGAAGTCGTAACAAGGTAACCGTAGGTGAACCTGCGGTTGGATCACCTCCTTTCAAGAGAA
>NZ_CATKCB010000020.1:0-1599 GCF_949747025.1 Helicobacter sp. UBA3407
GTGTTTCTCCTTTGATGAGGGTTCTCCCTCATCATCTTTCTTATTTTCTTTGCAAGGGCTTTGCCTGAAATAATCTGTAATTTAAATCTCGCCTTTTACGATTCCATTACAATGCGCACAACATTTAACTCCAAAACATTTTTTTAAGCATAATGCTAAGCACGAGGCAATACATCATAAGTAGCGCGTATTTGTGTTTTTTGGCGTCTATGATACTAAGTAACCAAATCCCAATGCGCACGCCAATGAGCGAGGCGATTCCCACGATAATGCCTTGTTTATAGTCCGCATAGCCGTGCATTGCTAGGGAAGTAAATCCCGAAACAGAGGAAAAAATAATAAAGAAAAGCGAAAGCGGAATGATTTTTTTGCTACTATATCCCAAATAATAGGCAAGAAGTGGAGACAACATCATTCCTCCACCGATTCCAAGTGAAATTGCAAAGACGCCTACGACACAGCCACAGCTGATGAGAAATAGTTTTGCGCTGATTCCATTGCCTAAACGGCTTTCTCCACCATAAGCATTTGCCTTAAAAAGCTTAACAAGGGAATAGAGGATAAAGAGTGTAAAGAATCCCTCCAAAATGTTTGATGGAATTCTATCTACCACGATACCGCTAAAAGCTGCGCCGATTAACCCTCCAAGCCCCACATAAAGACTATCTTTGAACTCTAAATTATTCTGGCGGTAATTGATATAAGAACCATAGACAGAGGAAAAAATCATCTGCATAATAGAGATTCCAATCGCAATTTTTATGTCATTTCCTAGTAAAATCATCAAGGGCACAATAATTGCTCCGCCACCAATTCCAAAGAATCCCGCTAGAATTCCTGTAAAAATTCCAATGATAAAAAGTGTAAGAATAAATGAAAAGTCTAGGACTAACCATTCCATATAAAAGCCTTAAAAATTTTATACAATTTTGCCAAAAAATAATTAGAAATAAGGTAAAATAGTTAAAATCCCTATTAAACGATTTGGAAAAATAAAATGCAAACAAGCAAAGAAGAAATTAAAATCACACAATTTGTTAAAGTTGCCGGTTGAGCAGGTAAAGTAGGTCTGGACGACCTCTCACAAATTGCTAGCTCCTTAAGCAACGAAGAAAATGCAAATGTTTTGGTAGATTTTAGAGGCAACGAAGACGCTGGGGTTTATCAGCTCACGCCTGATTTAGCCCTTGTGCAGACAGCAGATTTTATCACGCCTGTGGTGAATGACCCTTTTGTCTATGGGCAGATTGCCGCGGCAAATGCGCTAAGTGATGTGTATGCAATGGGTGGAGTCGTGAAATGTGCCCTAAACCTTATGATGTGGGATTCTTGTCGGATTCCGCAAGATTATGCGCAAGGTATTTTAGAGGGCGGATTATCCAAAATCAAAGAAGCCGGAGGTGTGCTTATTGGTGGGCATACGGTGTCGGATAATGAGCAAAAATACGGCTTGAGCGTGAGTGGAATCATTCACCCAAAAAAAATTTGGCGTAACAATGGCGCACAAGTTGGGGACGCTCTTGTTATTACAAAGCCTATTGGTATGGGTGTGCTTACAACTGCATTAAAGGCAAATATGCTAGATTCTAAAGTCGCAGA
>NZ_CATKCB010000021.1:0-1688 GCF_949747025.1 Helicobacter sp. UBA3407
GAGATTGAAAGCGAATTGTGCGAATACAAGGCGTTTAGCGCAGAGTTAGAATCGCAACAAACTCCTTGTGAGTTTAAGGATTCTCAAGAGGCGCAAACTCAAGCTCCCAAAAAGACAAAGCTAAGCTACAAAGAGAAGCGACTACTAGAGATTCTGCCCCAAGAGATTGAAAGCCTAGAATTAGAGATTAAAGGGCTTGAGGAGGCGTTGTTTAAAGGGGATTTGGGTGTGCAAGAATTACAAGAAAAGTCTGTGGAGTTAGAATCCAAAAAGGCATTGTGCGAAGAAAAGATTACGCAATATTTAGAGCTAGAGGAAAAGGAATCGCAACTTTAATGAATTAAATTTCTTGCAAGGGTGCAATAGCTGATTTTTGTCCTTGCGAGGAATGAAACGCCGAAGCAATCCATAATATAGAACTTTAGAAAAATAAAACAACAGAATCTTAATAATGGCATACTTTTTGCTTAAGATTCTACATATCTTATTTTAAAGGGTTAAAATGACAAGAAAAGCTTTAAGTCTTGCGTTGGCAAGTGTTTTAAGTTGCACAATCGCATTTGGTGCAGATAGCAACTATACCACAGAGGGTAAAGAGAAAGTTACGAGAAATGGAATGAATTTCTATGTAGAGCCAAATTCTCCACTAAAGGAAAGAATCCTTAGTGGGAAATTTGATAAATCTTTAGAGAGAATGAAAAAAGCGTATGAGGCAAATAAAAATAACGAAGCCACAAAGGCAGCAGCCCCACCTGTAAGTGCTGTGTATATCATAGGAGTGTGTTCGTCTCAAATGAAAGAGCAAACAGGCTATGATTGTGAAGAGATTCCTAGCGATACTCAAACAGAAACAATTATCAATCACGGGGGCAATCCATTTGAAGTTATTACGGGAGTTGTAGGCTATGGAGGCAGAAGCACAGATAGTGCAACTTTTGCGGGAAATCAGGCAACAATGATAGAATGTCAAGGCGCAGTCAATAATAGTAACATTGTTTATGGCTGGTTGGAAGTTTGGGATATTTCCAAGCCTAGCAATACTAATGGCACATTTACTTACACCGCGCGTTCCATTAATGTTGGCCCAACAATGAGTGCAAGTATTTATATCAAATAAGGGGTTGTCTATGCAAATCAACACACAAAATCAATACTTATACAAGAATCCCTCCAATCAAGCTCAAACAACGCAGTCGCAAGAGGATTCTAAGGCTTTTGGGGAATATTTGGGTATGGTAGTGCCAACAGAGGAAATGCTAGAACAATTAGAAAATGGAACTTATAAAAAGCCAGAGGATTCCGCGCCTACACTTGATAGAGGGACACGCACTCTTGCTTATGCGGCAAAATTTGCTAATGACATAGAAAAGGCGATGAAACTTCAAGGAATTAGCGATGTCTCTAAGCTAGATAAGGCAATCTTTAATCAAGCGCGAATGGAGAGTAGCCTAGAATCTAACGGTGATAAAATCCAAGATTTACTTGATGAGACAATCTCCGCCTTGCAAAACGATAGAGTAAAAAGCGGGAATTTAAGCAATGGTAAATATGAAAGTCAAGCACAATTTGAAGCGCGAAAGGCAAGGACGATTGACATTTTAAGCGAGATTCTGCAAGGAATTAAGGCGTAAGATTCTATTGTTTCTTTTCTTTATGCAAGATTATAGATTGCTTCAGCCCTAAAGGGC
>NZ_CATKCB010000022.1:0-1743 GCF_949747025.1 Helicobacter sp. UBA3407
CGGGCTGTATTTTGATTGCATTAGGGCTTAAAGTATTAATTGAACACACTTTAATTAACTAAAGCATTTGAGTGTCAATTTGAAACCTTAGAATCTCTACAAGGTTTGCATTATAAAATCACTTGTGGAATCTATCTTATATAAAAGCATTGGGGATTCCATTGAAAGATTGCTTGTTGTGTAACTCTTGCTTTTGCTTTTCTAATTGCTCTCTTTTATTTAAAATATCAAAAAAACTTTGTGTGGAATCAAAGTTGGAGGCAAGAGAAGTTAGAAATTCGTCAGACTTTTGATAGGAAATAGAAAAGTTACCTCCATATAAGAATGGGTCAGTAAAGGAGGGGTCGCCCTCAAATGAGATAACATAGTCTCCCACTTTAAAAGAATTATCAATATTTCCGCTTTGATTATACAAATATCTTTGGGCTATTTGTAAAGAATCTTGAATCTTAGCCTTGCTAGATTCTGGAATCGCACCAAAGAATTCGGCTAATCTAAAGAAAGATTCTAATGAGTAGCTCAACCTAGAATTAGTCGCCTGATAGGAGGTAAGGTTACCATAATTATCAGCCATTGCAGTAAAAGTATTAATTTGGTTATCATCAATAGAATTTGTAGAAACTCTTGAAAGCAACTTGTCCATAAATTCTTGACTTTTTGCAAATTTTGGGTCTTTTTGTGCTTGATTTAAAAGATTAAGTAACTGCTGTTTATCATTCTCTCTTGTTTCTGTTTCGGAGGTAATAACCAAAGCATAACCTAATAGATTTCTAAACTCCTCACTATCTGGTTCTTTTTCATAAAAATTTGTCAAAATGGAATGAAGTTCTTTTGTCAGATTATTCAAGGAAGTTTGAAATTCGCTTTCTGTGGGCAAAGACACATTATTCTTTAAGTTTTTAGTTGTTTCTAAAAATTTTTGAAAATGCTCTAAACTATCACCATCTTACTCCATTAATGCTGAATGACTTTGTTTGTATAAAGAGAATTAGAAAGATTAATAAGAAGCATTGCTTATCCTTAATTTAAAGCTAGAAAAGAATAAGCGAATTTTATTCCAAATTGTTATTTAAAGTATTTAATATTGATTTTATCTTGTCTTATCCAAGAATCCACCCGATTGAAATCTTTAATTTCCGCTTGAGTATTCAGATAACGCATATTGACATAATCCTTTGTATTAATGGCTACAATGCTTGTTGAGACTTTATTTGTTCTAAAGTCATAAGTCGCTTCCACAGCTGCAACTTCACTGGATACTAAATTAATATAAAGAGTATCCATATAAGTTTCTAATGTAATAGGATAATATGCAGTATAGTATATGTTTTGTCCATAGTTATTCATTACACCATAATGTTTAATAAAATTGCTTGTTACACGTGCTCCACCTACAACATGCTCCATCTCCTAATCGTTTAAAACTTTCACACCTGCACTTTGTTCGTTAAACTCTCCATTGGTTGCAAGAGCAATGAAATCTACTTCTGCAAAAAGAGTGCTTGAGATTCCAAAGCTTAAATGAATTAAAAATTTGTAAAACCAAAAGAAACCTTCAAGATTATGCTACAATCCCGCTAAAAAAGGCAAATTTTGCAAGGCTATATTCTACATACTTTGCGTGTGCGTGAGGAAGATTTGCTTGTTAGAATCCTGACACAAAGCCAACTTTACACCCTTTATAGATTCTATGGTGCGCGCCATAGTGTCGTGCATTTGGGACACAAGATTGACTTTTCTATA
>NZ_CATKCB010000023.1:0-1749 GCF_949747025.1 Helicobacter sp. UBA3407
ATTCCACTTTGCACGCCTGTTTCCTCGCCACTTCCTTTTTGCCATTTGATATTTGTGTCTTTGGTATAGGCGATGCCCTCTTCTCTCATCTCATCATTTGGCTCTACGGCTAAGACTTGCATTCCAAACTCACTTAGCATTTTGGTAAGCTTGCCTGTCCCTGCGCCCACTTCTACGATTTGCAAATCTTTGAGATTTTTTTGCTCATCATTGATACAAGCAATCAGCTTTTCTAACAACATCGGGCTATATGCCGGACGATTATGATAATGCTTCGCCACTTGTGTAAAATCACCTTGTTTCATTTGCTTCCCTTTCCTTTGATTTGAGTTAAGATACTCTGCACCTTTTGTTCTAAGTTATTCGTCGTATCATTGGGTAGGATTATATCCGCATTTGGCTTAACAAATGGAATATCCACCCCCACGACATCTTGAATCTCTCCTTTAAGCGCACCGCTATAAAGTTCCTTTTGGTCGCGCCTTTGCAGCTCCTCCATAGAACATTCTATATAAATTTCTAAATAATTTTGCAAAGTCTTGCGGTTATAAGCATACACTTCATCAAAAAGCGAAATCGTAGTTACCACTACCACCAAACCTTGCGAGCTTAGAAAATGCGCAAAAGCTGAACGCTTGAGTGCAACTTCAATCCGACCTTGTTTATCGTAAGCGTAATGCCCAAGTAAATCACGCAACTCATCGCCATCTAAATACACAATATTGGGAATCTCTTGCTTAATCCTCTCATACAATGCCTTGCCAATCGTGCTTTTCCCACTCCCTGCCAAGCCGCACAGCCACAACACAAGCCCTTTGCCATTTTTTACCCACATACTGCGTCCTTGACTGCTTCAATCACTTCTTTCACTTCCTCATCAGTCAAATGTTCCCCCATTGGCAAAGATAGAATCTCCTCTTGCCACGCAGAAGCATTGGGTGTGGAGGATTCCACAACATAGGATTGATGGCTAAAGGCAGGGCAATTTGGCAAAGCAATCGGATAATGCAATCCATATTCAATCCCCTTTTGCTTCAAATATGTCATCACTGCGTCGCGATTCTTAATCCGAATCACAAACAAATGCCACACACAAAAACAAGAATCCTTAACCTCTGGTAAGATTATGGAATCGCAATCCTTAAACCCCTCAAAATAGAGCTTCGCTACTTTCCTGCGTCTAGTATTCCAAGCTGCTAAGTGTCGCAATTTCACGCGCAAAATCGCTGCTTGTAGATTATCAAGTCGCGAATTTCTCCCTACGATTCTATGTTCGTATTTTTTCAATCCTCCGTGATGAGCAATCTCCTCACATTTTCGCAAAAGCGCAGAATCACGACTTACAATCGCTCCACCATCTCCATAAGCCCCTAGATTCTTGCCCGGATAAAAGCTAAAAGTAGCAATATCGCCAAAAGTCCCCACACACTGCCCTTTAAACTTTGCTTCGTGTGCTTGAGCGCAATCCTCAATTACGCGGAGATTCTTTTCTTTTGCAATCTCCAAAATCTCCTCAATCCTTGCACTCTGCCCATACAAATGCACTACTAGAATCGCGCTTGTCTGCTCTGTGATTTTGGATTCCAAATCCGCTAAATCCATTGTATAATCCGCTCCACAATCCACAAATTGCACTCTTAAGCCATTGCGCACAACCGCTTCTGCACTCGCCGCAAAAGTATTTGCAGGCACTAAAACCACCGAATCTTTGGGCAAGGCAAGAGATTCTATCGCAATTTCAAGTGCGTC
>NZ_CATKCB010000024.1:0-1801 GCF_949747025.1 Helicobacter sp. UBA3407
ATTTACTTTTCGCGCTCCAAGATTCCTTATGATAGGGAAAATCAAATAGAATCCGGCGCACAATATTTAGGACATTTAGGAATCTATGCGTTTAGCGGTGAAAGCCTGCAGGCTTTTTGTAATTTACCAAAATCTACTTTGGAATCTATAGAAAAACTAGAGCAATTGCGTGCTTTAGAATACTCTAAAACCATTGTAATGGCAAAAGTAGAATCACAATCTTTTGGAATTGACACCAAAGAGGATTTGGAACGCGCCTTAAAAATGTTTTCTAAGTAGCTTTTAAAATTATTAAGATTTTGCATATATGCTCGTAATGACACAATTACCCTTGCGATTCTTATATTTGACTTGCTTCGTTTTTCACTGCGTTCGCCTCTTGCAAGGACGAATAATCAAGATAAATATAAGATTACATTAAGCTTTTTATGGTAAAAGCCAAAGGTTATTTTGCAAAAGTTTCAAGCAAGCAAAATTAAAAATAAAAACTAAAAATATCATCTTAGGGAGTTATTATGGAATCTAAAAAAGTTTATTTAGATAATAATGCAACCACTATGCTAGACCCACAGGCTAAAGAGTTAATGGAATCTTATTTTTGCCAAAAATATGGCAATCCAAACTCCTTGCATAGTTTTGGCACAGAAACACACATAGCAATTCGTGAGGCGTTTAATCATCTCTATGAAGGAATTAATGCGCACGATGAAGACGACATCATCATCACTTCTTGCGCGACAGAAAGCAACAATTGGGTTTTAAAAGGTGTGTATTTTGATACTTTGCGCTTTGGTGAAAAGAATCATATCATCACGACACAAGTAGAACACCCTGCAATTCGTTCAACCTGTCAATTTTTGGAATCTCTAGGTGTAGAAGTAACTTATCTGCCTATTGGAGAAAATGGCACACTAGATGCAAGTGCAGTAGAAAATGCTATCACAGATAAAACCGCATTGGTTAGCGTAATGTGGGCAAACAACGAAACGGGGATTATTTTCCCTATTCAAGAAATTGGGGCAATTTGCAAAAAGAAAGGAGTGCTTTTCCACACGGACGCAGTGCAAGCTATCGGCAAAATTCCCGTTGATGTGCAAAAGGCACAAGTAGATTTCTTAAGTTTCAGCGGGCATAAATTCCACGCACCTAAAGGAATCGGTGGGCTTTATATTCGCAAAGACATTAAGCTTACCCCTTTATTTCACGGAGGAGAACATATGGGTGGCAAGCGTAGCGGGACTCTCAATGTCCCTTATATCGTAGCATTAGGAGAAGCAATGCGACAGGCTTCACTTCATTTAGATTTTGAACGCAACAATGTGCGTCATTTGCGTGATAGATTAGAAGATGCTTTACTAGAGATTCCAGATGTTTTTGTCATAGGCGAGCGGGCTTTGCGTGTGCCAAATACGATTCTAGTAAGCATTCGTGGAGTAGAGGGAGAGGCGATGTTGTGGGATTTAAACAAATATGGTATTGCTTGCTCCACAGGAAGCGCGTGTGCAAGTGAGGACTTGGAAGCAAATCCTGTAATGAGCGCGATTGGCGCAGATAAAGAATTAGCACATACTGCAATTAGAATTTCACTTAGTCGCTTTAATACAAAAGAAGAAATTGACTATGCAATGGAAGTTTTTAAAAAATCTATTGCACGTTTGCGCTCTATTTCAAGTAGTTATTAAAGAAACAAATTAAGAATTAAAGGAAAAAGAATGGCAAAAAATGAATTATTAGGCGGTGCGTTATGGGACGCATATAGCAAAAAAGTAAGCGAAAGAATGGACAACCCAACTCATTTAGG
>NZ_CATKCB010000025.1:0-1812 GCF_949747025.1 Helicobacter sp. UBA3407
AACGCCTCACGCTTTTTAGCAATCTCAAAATCACTATATCCCTGCTTCTTTTTGTTTGCTAAATAATATTGAATCATCTTAAAATCTAGCTCTTTATGCTCCACCATTACCTTTTCAGAGACGATGAAAACACCCTTAGGATTGAGACAATCATAAATCTTTTGCACCAACTTTTCGCGCTGAAGCGGGCGGATAAATTGCAAAGTGTAATTCGCTATTACCACATCACTTTTAGGAAACTCCACCTCCAAAATATCGCCACAGATGAGGTTTGCACACATTTCATACGCACTTAATTTATTCTGTGCTATCTCTAGCATAGATTCCGCATTATCTATTCCATAGAGATTCAGCGGAAACTCCGCCTTAGAAGCTATTTCCACGAGCATTGCCCCTGTGCTTGTGCCTAAATCTAGCAAGGTGGAATCGGGCTTTAAATACATTAACGTAAAATCTGCACAAAGCCCTAAAACTTCCTTATAATAAGGGATTGAACGGCTTACCATATCATCAAACACGCCCGCAACTTTAGCGTCAAATTCAAATTGTTTTTGAGGATTCTCTGCAAAAATCTTATCCATTGTTTATTCCTTTGACTTTATCGCATTTTGCGATTCTGCGGTCTGCCTTACATTGTTTTGGAATTCCAAGTTTGCACTACTTGCATTCTCCACATTCTCTTTGGATTCTCTATTTTCACATTTCAAAGCCTTATAAGCCCGTTGAATATCTCGCTGAATCTGCTCTTTTAACTCGCTTAAATGCTCAAAATGCTTGTTTTCGCGCAAGTATTTCACAAGAAAGAATCCCGCTTCCTTTTGCTGCACCTCTAGCTTCATTCCAAGCAAATGCCCCTCAATCGCAAAAGATTTATCCGTGCTTAGACGATTACCGATGAAAATTACTGCGGGATATTTTAGGGATTCCGCACTTTGTGCGCCTAATTGCACAAACCCCGCATACACTCCCTCCTTTGGGAGCAAAAATCCATCGTTTTGCAGGTTAATGGTTGCGACAAGTTCCTTTGCACCAATCCCCTGCCCCCGCACGATTCCACCGCGAATCTCAAAGGGACGCCCTAGCAGTTTGTTTGCCTGCTTTAAATTACCATTAATCAACAACTCTTTGATTAACCCGCTATGCACAGAGAGTTTTTTATAAAACACCTCATCAACCACAATTACTCTCCCTTGAAATCTCTTTTGCAAGTCAAAAGTATAGTAATGCCGCTCCTTGCCAAAACGAAAATCATATCCTACAACCAAACATTCTAAATTAGGCAGAATCTCCAACAAAAACTCTACAAACTCCTTGTCGCTTTTGCTGCGGACATATTCTAAAGGTAGTGAAAAAATCGGATAGGAAGCATAAAATGCGCGATATTTTTGAGGTAGTAACTCGCCTTGATTGTTTTCAATGCACAAAATCGCGCCTTTATCGCCTAATTTTTCAAAAAGAACTTGGTGTGCGCTGTGCATTCCATCAAATTTCCCAAGCGCAAGACTTGTGATATTACGCGCTAGGCTTGGCTGTTTGGCAAGCGATAAAAAACTCAACATTTCCTTCCTTTCCTCTCACTTTAGATTCCTCACAAACTAGAATCCTAAAGCCCTTATTTTCCAAAAGCGCAAGTGTCTGCTCTAATGCTACTTTCGCGCTTTTTGATTCCATTAACACGCCCTTTTTATTGCGTTTTGCTTCCACTCCCACTTCAAATTGTGGTTTAAAAAGCAAAATCAAAAGCCCACTTGCTAATGCCTTGATTGCACTTAAAATATCCTTGATAGAAATAAAAGAAACATCGCAAACCAC
>NZ_CATKCB010000026.1:0-1823 GCF_949747025.1 Helicobacter sp. UBA3407
AGAAAGGAGTTTTCCCTACAAAAACCAACGCCAATAAAGCATACCAAAAATAATAATTAGCACGATTCCAGCCAAACTTAAAAGAATCCCAAACCGAAACATATCCCAAACTTTTACCCCACCCTTGCTAAAAACTATTGCATTAGGAGGAGTAGAAATGGGAAACATAAAGGAAAATCCCACACAAATGGTGGCAATGAGCATCACCAAACTTTGCATTTGCAGGTCTAAAAAGTCTTTTGTGGAAGCAAAAATCGCAGAAAGCAGAATCGCAATCAACGCCGTAGAACTAATAAACATCGTCAAACACAAAACCAACAAACACACGCAGAGCAAAAAAACCAAAAGAGGTAGAGAGCCAAAATATTCAAAAACAGGTTTGAAAGCATCTCCTAATTGCATTTTTGCAATTGCCATAGCAATACAAAATCCAGCACCAAACAAAAACATCACTTCAAAGGGAACTGCCTTAGAATCCTCCCAACGCAAACAACCAATTTTTGGAACAAACATCAAAAGCCCAAAACTAAGCAAAAGGATATTTTCATTAAACCCCAGCCCGCTATAAATTGGCTTAATTGGGGAATTCAATAAAAGCAACAAGAGTAAAACGCCGATTAAAAACATCAACTTTTTATGCTCAAAAGTTATTTTAATCTCCTCAAATGCGTCAATTTTCAGCTCCTCACTTCCAAGATTCCAAGAAAGAATCTTAATCATCACATAAAGCATACATAAAGTCAAAGGCAACATCATAAAAATCCAAGTCGCAAACCCAATGCTTTCAAAGTGTATCGTCTCTAAAAAGCCTAAAAAGATAAGATTTGGTGGTGTGCCAATCGGCGTTGTGATTCCGCTAATACTCGCCCCAAAAGCAACAGCAAGCAAGAATCTGCTTTTTAAAGCCTCATCTTGTGTGATAGAAAAAGCAATGGGGATTAGCAAAAGTGCCACCGTGGAATTAGACAACACGCTACCAAGTGCTACGCTAGCCACTCCAAGCGCAGTTAAAACTCCTTTGGGAGTTGCAGGAAAATAGCTTAAAAATTTCTTTGCGATGATTTTATGCAAGCCAATCTTTTCTACACCAATAGCAAGCATAAATCCACCCAAAAACAAGAAAATGATAGGGTTTGCATAGTTACTCGTTGCACTTTTTACATCTAAGATTCCAAAAGCCGGAAACAAAATAATGGGCAACAAAGAAACAATGCCTAGAGGCAAAGACTCATTAATCCATAAGGTAATAAGCAAAAATAAAATCCCAATAAACGCCCCCACCTCAAAAGAAGCTGCAAAGTAATAAATACTCAAAAAACCTGCCAAAAAAGCACAAAAAATCGCCAAACTCAAGCCCGATAAAATCTGAAAATTCGTTTTAAATCTTAGTTTTTTGTGCAGTCTCACCCTTAATTTCATTGAAAACCTTTTATGTGTTGATTAGGTAAAATTGTAACATACAATGCTAGTTTAATTCTCCCTCCAATTGAGACATCTCCTTTAAAACTAAATTCAAACCTGCACGAATCTCTTTCATTAATTCTTTTGGGCTTGGTAGATTCTCCAAATCCTCTAAACTCTCATCTTTTAGCCAAAAAATATCTAAATTCATCTTATCGCGCTGCTTAATCTCCCCAATGCCAAACGAGCGAAATCGCTCACTCTCCTTGCGATTTTCCATTGCCCCCACACAAAAACTTGCTTCAAACTCCCTCAAATGCTCCGCACTTAAAGGACTTGTTACAAGGCTTAGATTCATATTCGTGCGCATATCATACACCCATACTTTTTGTGTGGAATCCTCACTTGTTGCCACTTTGTCA
>NZ_CATKCB010000027.1:0-1192 GCF_949747025.1 Helicobacter sp. UBA3407
ATTCAGGCACAAAAATATCTTATACTGCCTATTATAAATTAATCCCAGAAAGAGCAAATGAGCTATTGCCACTCAATGTGGATACAGGTTCTGGAGAATATATCCCAGCAGTTTCTGCAACTTTTAATTTTCTAACAAATAAAGTTAGCATAGAAATTATTGGGGTAAGTCAATACAATCCTGTCTATACAAGAAGTGCGGATAGCTATTATGCCAATCGCCTTCTCACAGAAAACAACAAAAGACTTTATAATCAGGCGGAAAATTTTATTAGGCAAGATAAGACAAGTTATCGTTCTATGGGAGCAAATTTTAATCTCAAATATAGATAATGGAACGCCTTTTGCTTATCCTTTAATAGATTTTATGCAAGGGATAAGCGAATGTTTGAACTAAATACTTCTTTGCCTAATTATCACAATGCAATCTTATACAGCAATAAGAATAGCCAAATTAAAGATAATGAAAAAGATGTGAATTTACAATCTGCTACAATCAGCAATGAGGAAGCAAAGGAAGCCTTAAATAGCCGATATAATAGCGGGATTTACACATATCATCTCGCATTAGATGAATTTCCAGATATTGCGTTTTCTGAAATTCTACACAAAACAGATTCCTTTCGCTCTAAAATTTTAAAACAAGCCACCAATCAACATATACCAACAGAAAATGAATATCAAAAAGCAAGGGATTCTCTTAATGAACAACTAGACAATATTTTAATTGAGCTTTATAAACAAGAGCCAAATTTAGAAAAAAATCCTAATAATTATCTAATTGATGGTGCGATAAGAATGAAAGTGTTTTTAAAAATGGACGAGGAAAATATGCAAACAAGCAAACAGGCATTATTAAATTCAATCAATTCTTTCAATTGCGCCTATGATACCAAAGATTTAAAAGCTAATCTATCAAATTATATTAGCAATGTTGAGGGTGCAGCCTATAATATGATTGAGCAATTTAATTGTTTATTTGCTTGTTTGGATATTCCAAAGTCTCAACAAAAATCCATTGAAAACGCCCTTAGCATTATCACAAGTTATACATACGATAAGAGCGGAAGGCTTACAGATTCCCTCAATATAGGAGGTTATACTATTTCTTGGGAGGGGGATAATCCTACAATTTTTCAAGGTTCTTATTCCTTGAAAATTTCTTATTCACCACAAGAGGATATTTTACTTTC
>NZ_CATKCB010000028.1:0-1884 GCF_949747025.1 Helicobacter sp. UBA3407
CTTCTTTGGATAATCTATAATAGGTAATTAGTTTTTTCATAACTTTATTTGTCTCTCTTTATTCCAAAAATGGCAGGCCAGGAGGGACTCGAACCCCCAACATTCGGTTTTGGAGACCGACGCTCTACCATTGGAGCTACTGACCTATGCTGTTTGAAATAGCCAAGGGAGAAACCCCTTAGCTTTTCAATTTCACTTCTTTGTGAATTGTATGTTTGTTTAATCTTGGGCAGAACTTTTTAAGCTCCAGTTTTTCTGTTGTGGTTTTTGCATTTTTTACAGTGCTGTAATTAATGTCCCCGCATTCAGAGCATTTGAGTCCGATTTTTACACGATTACCTTTAGCCATAATTTAGCCTATTCAATAATTTTTGTAACAACACCTGCACCCACAGTTCTACCACCTTCACGAATCGCAAAACGTGTTCCATCTTCAAGTGCAATCGGATTGATTAACTCAACAGTGATTTTAATGTTATCACCCGGCATTACCATTTCTACACCCTCTGGTAATGCAATAGAACCTGTAATATCTGTTGTTCTCACATAAAATTGTGGTCTATAACCATTAAAGAATGGTGTATGCCTTCCGCCCTCATCTTTAGAGAGAACATAGATTTCACCCTCAAATTTTTTATGTGGAGTAATAGAAGATGGCTTACATAGAACCATACCTCTTTCAACTTCTTCTTTTTTAGTCCCTCTTAACAAGACTCCAACATTATCTCCAGCTTCACCTTGGTCAAGCTCTTTTCTAAACATTTCAACACCGGTTACGGTTGTTTTTTGTGTTGGACGAATCCCTACGATTTCAATTTCATCACCAACTTTTACAATACCTCTTTCGATTCTTCCTGTAACAACAGTTCCACGACCTGCAATAGAGAATACATCTTCAATTGGCATCAAGAAAGTTTTATCTGTTTCACGGACAGGAGTTGGGATATATTCATCTACCGCGTCCATAAGTTTCATAATTTTTTCACTCCATTCACCTAGAGTGCCTGATTTTGCTTCTTCTAGTGCTTTAAGTGCTGAACCTGCTACGATAGGTGTATCATCGCCGGGAAACTCATAACTTGAAAGAAGTTCTCTGATTTCCATTTCTACTAGCTCCAACAACTCTTCATCATCTACCATATCTTGTTTATTCATAAAAACAACAATATAAGGAACACCAACTTGACGAGACAATAAGATATGCTCTCTTGTTTGTGGCATAGGACCATCTGCAGCAGAAACTACTAGAATTGCGCCGTCCATCTGCGCTGCACCTGTAATCATGTTTTTAACATAGTCCGCGTGTCCGGGACAATCTACGTGTGCATAGTGTCTTTTTTCTGTTTCATACTCAATATGTGAAGTTGCAATGGTAATACCGCGCTCTTTTTCCTCTGGAGCGTTATCAATATTATCATAATCTTTCATTTCTGCTAGACCTTTTGTGGATAGAACAGCAGAAATCGCAGCACTTAAAGTTGTTTTGCCGTGGTCAACATGCCCAATTGTTCCAATATTTACATGAGGTTTAGACTTAACGTATTTTTCCTTAGCCATAAGCTTCTCCTAAATTTAAGTTAAATAGCGGTAATTCTACACTATTTTTACCAATTTTAAAATTAAGAATCGTAACATTTTCTACAATTCTATCACTAATGTTTGAAAAACTGGAGCCCATAAGCGGGATTGAACCGCCGACCTCTTCCTTACCAAGGAAGTGCTCTGCCACTGAGCTATATGGGCATAATAATTAAAAAGTGTCTTGCTGATTAAAAAAGATTTCGCAGAATCAGCTCCCAGTATGGAGCGGGAAACGGGGCTCGAACCCGCGACCCTCAGCTTGGAAGGCTGATGCTCTAGCCAACTGAGCTACTCCCGCACGGC
>NZ_CATKCB010000029.1:0-1165 GCF_949747025.1 Helicobacter sp. UBA3407
CATAATCCTCTAAAAGCACTTTTTGCATAAATGCGTTAGGATTGATAATGTGTGTGGTTTGCAAGAAGTTTCTTTGTGTATTACTATGCTCTAAAAAGGTTGTTTTGATGTATTTTCCAAGACTTTTCATCGCAGTGCCGTGCCAAGTGTTGAGATAGAATTGCCCCTCTTTGCGAATGAAATAATAAGGAAAAGTGGTGTTATTGATAAGATATTTTGCACTTGCAAGATAACGCAGATACAAATCACTTCCGCGTTTGACGCAAATAAGATTCTTAAGCCTCCGATACTCTCTTTTGATATAATCGCTGCTTTCAATCACCCAAATATGCGTGAAATCGCTAAATCGCTCATCGTGCAATAAAAACTTAAAAATCGCATAAGGATTGCAGCTCATCAACCTCCCGTGGAAGCTCTCATACAGAATCGTTTTGTCGCGCAAAGGGAGGGATTCGTAATAATGCGTATAAAGTGCTCTTTGTTTAAAGCTTTGATTCTTCAAGGAATGTATCATTGTATAATCCCCCCCCCCCCGACTAATAGCGGATAGCTTTGGATTGTTTGGAGATTCAAAAGCACTTGGGCTGCGCCCTCAAAGTCTTGGAGGCAGGAGAGGCAGAATCCCAAACGATAAATCCAATAGTTATTCAAAGTATTGTTGCGATTGACACCTTGTGTGTAGGATTCTACCGCGCCTTTTAAATCTCCCATACGCTCTTGTGCAAACCCTAGCCGAAAATGCGTTTGCGGGTTTTGATAATTTAGCTTCAAGGATTCTTGATAATAGAAAATAGCATTTTGCCAATCATAAAGCCGCTCAAAGCTTTCGCCTATTTTTTTAAGTAGCAAATCATCAGAATCGCAAGAGTGCAGTTGCTCCAAAAAAGCACGATTTGCAAACTTCCAACGCTCTTTTGCAAAGTGAAAAACCCCGATTCCATATCTTTTGGATTCTAACTCCTCGTCTAATTTAATCGCCTGCGCATAGGCTTCTTTGGCTAATCCCAAACTCGCTTCGTCTGCTAGATTCTCATAAGCATATCCCATTTCATAATAAAGTTGCACGAGATTTTCCTTGTGTTCGCACAGCGCAATAGCTCTTTTGTAAGCTTTGACTGCTTTATCATAATAGTGCATTGCTATACAATCCTCTGCGAGATTTAGG
>NZ_CATKCB010000030.1:0-1885 GCF_949747025.1 Helicobacter sp. UBA3407
GAATCTTGGAAATATTATCAAGAGTTTGAGAGAATGTGTGAGGAGATGGATAAATAAGCTTAAAATTTGTATTAAAGATTCTTATGAATTGATATGTGGTTGCGTCCTTGAGTAGGGTTTGTCTGCTAGCAAGGACGCAATACCCGCTTACCGCATAAAGTTTGTCCAAAATTCCTCAAAAATATAAGACGAGAGCAGATAGCCAAGTGGTAAATTGACAGCTACACCGAGCGTGAATGCTACAAAGGGCTTATAACCCACAGCCATAATTTTCTTAAACTGCGTATTTAAACCAATACAAAGAAAAGTCCAAGTGAAAACCCAATTACGCAAAGTCTTAATCAAACCCAATGTTTCTTTGGAAAATTGCTGGCTGCTTGCAGAGTCTAAGTTAAGGGTAAAGAGACTTACAAGCACAGAGGCAATGAGGAATCCTAAAATGAACTTTGGAAATCTCTCCCAAATTATTCCTATACCAACTCGTGTATTTTCTTGTTTGTGCCATACCGCGACAGATAAAAATGCCACAAGCACCGCCCAAATTCCCACAAACATATCTCTACCAATCACCTTAATGAGTGTAAAAGCTGCAATGGCTCGTTCATCTCCAATGGATTGCGCTGCGGCTAATCCTGCGGAATCGGCAAACTCTGAAGTGCCAATCCAAGCTCCAGCTACTCCAGCATCTAAGCCTAATGCCTTGCAAAATAGAGGCAGCAAAATTACCATTACCACAGCCCATAAAACAACAATGCTAATGGCAAGGCTGATATGTTCTTGTTTTGCCTTTGCAGCATTTCCAATCACGATTGCCGCACTTACACCACAAATAGAACCTCCTGCCCCTAAGGTTGCACCAAAGCTTGAGTCTAGCTTAAAAAGTTTTGTTGCTGCGAAATAAATCGTCCAAAAAGTAACAATCGTAATGATACAAGCTTGTAAAATAGCGATTCCACCCGCATTGATTAAAAGCGTTAAAGGTAAGGTTGCACCCATAAGAACAATTCCAATTTTGACATAAAATTCCGTAAGCAAGGAATCCTTAAACCATTGTGGGAGATTTGCAAAATTTCCCAAAACTAATCCAAGCAGAAGCGCAACTAAGGGGGATTCTAACTGAAATTCTTTGGCTTGTGAATGGCTACTGATTAAAAACACAAGAATGCTAAGAATAAATAAAATGCTAAAGCTCACAATAAAGGGCTTAAATTTTTTGTTTAAGAATCTTGAAACAATGCTAAACCAAATTCCAAAAAAACAAAATAAAATAACAAAATTCAAGAAAGAGAGATTCTTGAAAGCGTCCATAATATCCGTCCCCCTCCAAGAGCCAAATTTCACATTTAAAGCTTGAATTATAGAGAATCCATCAAAAAACCAAAATGCACTAATGCCTAAAACTAAAAATAAGCCAATAATATTAGCCCAACTATCTTCTTTTGCTAACCATTTTATTTCTTTCATTTTTAACCTTAATTTCTAAATTGTTGATAATTTTATAGAATAATTCTTTGCCCCGCAAAGGGCATACAGAGGCATTCTCCTACCGCTTTGCCTAGTATCAAGATTGCAGGTTTATCGCAGAGTTTAGCCATTTGCTCTAGTTGCCCTAATGTGCCGATGATGGATTTTTGCTCTTTGGAATCCACTTTGGAAATAAATGCCGCAGGAAGTGAAAGCGGGATTCCAAGCTCCTTAGCGTTTTGAACGATTTTATCTGCAAAGCTATAAGCCATCATTACGATGAGAGTATAAGGTGAATTTTTAAGATAATGTAACCATTCTGTGTGAAAAACACTCTCTCTTAAATGTGCAGAAACAATCAGCACACCCGCACTCACTCCGCGCAAAGTTGGTGTGATTCCACTTGTTAAAGCCCCATTTA
>NZ_CATKCB010000031.1:0-1889 GCF_949747025.1 Helicobacter sp. UBA3407
AAAAACTCCTTTAAAAACCCTTGGTGTAACACCGGAGTAAATTCTAAAACCTGATGGGTTGCAACAGAATTTAACGCATAAGGGTCGTTTTTGAAAAACTCCTCTGCTGCTTCTTTGGAATCAAATGTGCCAACCACGATTCCGCCTACTTTTGGATTTTGTGGTCCGCTTGCTAAGAGGTTTTTGCTCTCATAGCCTTTTTGTAAAAAGGCGCGGTGAGCGGGTAAAATCGTTTCAATTTCACTCATTGACTTAGTATAGGTGATTAAAATAACAAATAAATTTTTCATTTTGCTTCCTTACATTCCTTTTTTGACGTCTTCTAGTCGTTGCGCATCGGAAATATTTTGCGCAAGATTATCCCAACGCAGTTTCGCACCTCCTAAAATATGAAAATGCAAGTAAGGCACTTCTTGTCCCCCATCTACGCCTACATTGCTAATGATACGATAGCCGCTTTTGTCTAGGTCTAAAGTGCGTGCAACTTCTTGGATAAAGCTCGTAAAGCCTACCATTTCATTGGGATTGAGTTCCTGAAAATCTTTTGCGAATTTTTTTGGAATCACGAGCACATGCACAGGTGCTTTGGGAGCAATGTCGTGAAATGCTAAAAAATCGTTATTTTCTAAGACTTTGTTGCAAGGGATTTCACCTTTGATGATTTTTTCAAATACGCTCATTTTAAAACCTTTGAAATAAATTTTTGAAATTTTACCTTATTTTATCTATGGATTTTAAGAAAAGTAAATAAAAATTTACAATACAATCTCAAAATTATTTTATCAAAAAAGATTGGGAATGAGATGACAGAAATATTTTCTAAGATTAATCAAGCGCAAACAACCGCAGAACTAGAGGAAATCCGTGTTTTGGTAATGGGCAAAAAGGGAAGTTTAACTGCGCGATTTGCTACACTGAAGTCTTGCAAGGAATCTGAAAAAAAGGCATTGGCTAAAGAATTGAATTCAATCAAAATAGAGTTTGAAAAGGCTTTAGCAGACAAAAAAGAACAACTTACATTAAAAGAGCTTGAAGCAAAACTCAATGCAGAAAAAATTGATGTTTCGCTCTTTTCCCCAAGCTCTCAAAAAGGCGCAAATCACCCCGTTATGCTAATGTTAGATAGAATCGTGGAATATTTTGTGGGAATGAATTTTTCGCTAAATGTTGGACCTTTGGTAGAGGACGATTTTCATAATTTTGAGGCTCTTAATTTGCCCAAATATCACCCTGCGCGCAATATGCAAGATACTTTTTATTTCAAAGATGGCAAGTTGCTTCGCACGCACACATCGCCCGTGCAGGTGCGAACGATGGAATCCCAAAAGCCACCGATTCGTATGATTTGTCCCGGAAGTGTTTTTAGGTGCGATTATGATTTGACGCATACACCGATGTTTCATCAAGTAGAGGGTTTGGTTGTAGAGGAGGGGAGAGATTCGGTGAGCTTTGCGAATCTCAAATTTGTTTTGGAAGATTTTTTGAAATATATGTTTGGAGATGTGAAAGTGCGATTCCGTTCAAGTTTCTTTCCTTTTACAGAGCCAAGTGCGGAAGTGGATATGAGTTGCATTTTTTGCAAGGGTTCGGGGTGTCGTGTATGTTCCCATACGGGTTGGTTAGAAGTGTTGGGTTGTGGGGTAGTAGATAATAATGTTTTTAAGGCAGTAGGTTATGAAAATGTCAGTGGATATGCCTTTGGTTTAGGTGTGGAAAGGTTTGCAATGCTGATGTTTGGAGTGCCAGATTTAAGAGCGTTTTTTGAAAGTGATTTAAGAATTTTGGAGCAGTTTAAATGATTTTTACACGCAGTATTTTAAGTCAAGTTTTACCAATAGAAGAAATTTCAGGCGAGGAGATTTGCAAAGTCTTAAACAAAATAGGGTTAG
>NZ_CATKCB010000032.1:0-1055 GCF_949747025.1 Helicobacter sp. UBA3407
ATTCCATTGTGAGCAGTTCTTTTTGCAAGAGTGTGGATTGCAACGCCAACCCAACAATAACAAGTCAGGGGATTCGTCCTTGCACACAGAATCTTGAATAATTAAATAAACTTTATATTATAAAAGCAAATTTAAAGTGCAAAATATTATAATTTTAAAATACTTTACATTAAGGAATCAAAAAGGGATAGCGGTGCTAGCGTGGAGTGAAGAATTTAGCATTAAAAATCAACATTTAGACGAACAACATAAATCTTTTATACAATTACTTATAGAAACTAAAAATTTCGTCAAAAGTACTTCTCCCAACAAAGCTCAAGAACTAGAATCACGAATGAATGCTGTGATTGAAAGTGCTAAAGAACACTTCAATGACGAAGAAAAATATATGCAGCACATCGGATATCCTTTTTTAAACCAACACAAAACGCGTCATCGTGAGCTAGTCTCCAACCTTTCTATGCTGTTAATGGACTTAGAAGATATAGAACATACCGCTAAGGAATTTTATGAATGTTTGCATAATTGGCTTATTGCGCATATTTTAACCGAAGACAAACAAATAGAATCCTACCGCAACCGACTCCACGATGTCAAAGAGATTCCTTATAGTTTAGAGCAAAAAACAAAAATTCTCGCCGAAACAGAAGACATAGCCCACCAGCCGTGGCACAAATACATTTGCCTCTGCCTCTTAAAAGAGTTTAAAGTCTGCGACGCCTTGCACAAAATTATGCAAGAAGAAGGCACATTTGTGCGGTGCAAAGTTTGCAAACAACCGCTTGTTTATCGTGATTCCAATTTAGATGATGAGGACAATTTTGAAGCACTTGCGAAAAAATATTTTAAACAATTCTAGGAAATAAAAACACAATGGCATTTACATCAAAAGGACATAAAGTTTTCAATGATGTTAAAAATTTGCGAAATCTTTTATTGCAAGAACGTAAAAGCTTTGGCGAAGACATTGACTTTTATTTACTAGATTTCCGCACCTTTTATAGCAAAAAGGGCGAGAACAAATACAAGCCCGTTAATGATATTAGCCTTTTTAA
>NZ_CATKCB010000033.1:0-1896 GCF_949747025.1 Helicobacter sp. UBA3407
GCCCCCCAAGACTTTGAGGATACAAAATCCTTACAAGATTCTATCCACGCCTTAGAACAAAAAATTGCACAACAAGACAAACAAAAAAATCTCTTACAAAATCAATCTAGCATCTATGCACTGACGCAAATTGCGGATTCTAAAAATCTACAAGACTTCACGCTCACACAAGAAAACCAAAAAATCTTGCTTAGTGCAAAGGGAAAATATGCAGATTTTTTTAGTTTTTTAGAAAGCCTAGAAGCACAATCTTATTCAGAAATCTCGTCTCTTTCTCTTTATCCCAACGCCCTTAAGCAACATTTGGAATTTTATTTAGAGATTCTACTCCATAAACAGAATCCTCTGCCCAACAGGAATTAAAATGAAATTATTTTTCTTCATACTCGTTTTAACCACTGCTTGTGCTGGATTTGACCCCTTTTACTATGGACAAGATTCCCAAAGTAATGAGGACTTAAATCTCTATGGTTTGATGAAAGAACGTGCCAATATCAATGGCAAATGGTATAAGGTACAAACAACTTTTGACGCGCAAAATATGCGCTTTAAGATTCTTAAAATCCAAAATAACTGCGTGATTTTGGAGGAATCCTCCACGCAAGGTTTAAGCACAATTTGCCTACAAAAATCAAAACTATTAAGGAACTAAATGCGACTTCTTTACCGATTCAGCCTCCTATTTCTTTTGCTTTTCGCTCCACTTTTTGCGTGCCAAAATCGCCTTTTTAATCTCTCTTTGCAAGATTATCCCATCAAAATTGGTGAGGTTTTAAACGAATTTTCTAGTGAGTGCCATTTCAGTGTTGTTTGGGACGAAATCGCAATAGAATCGCGGCTCAACCAAAATCTTTCTATGATTAACTTTAAAGACAAAGATTTGAATTTTATCTTTGAATTACTTTTTAATGCGGCAAATTTGCATTATTCTTTTGAAAAGGACATTTTAAGACTTAAAATTAATGAAACAAAAACTTTCAAAATCAACTACTTAAGCACGAATCGGCAAGGCATTAGCAATACTTCTGTTTCTATCAATAATGAGGAGCGGCAAAGCAACTACAATACGCAAAGAGATGAGGACAATTTAAGCAAGTCTGGAATCAATATCAAAAGCGAAGACGGATTTAATTTTTGGGAAACGATTGAAACAGAAATCTTAACAATGATTAATGCCAAAGCAGAGGAAGGGCGTGTGATTATCAATCGTGGCGCGGGATTAGTCAGCGTCAAAGGCGATAGAAAATCACTCCAAAAGGTAGAATCCTATATCCAAAACCTACACGAACGCTTGCAGCAACAAGTTTTAATTGATGTGCATATTCTAAGCGTTGCGCACAAAAACGCGCAGACTTTGGGGATTAATTGGGAAAGTCTTTATGATTTGCAAAATCTTGTGATTCCGCCTTTTAGCGAGAGTGCAAGCTTAGGAGGCAAGGGCGAAATGGGCAATGTCAGCGGACTAAACCTCATCGGTGGCGATAGCGGACGCAGTTTGCATTATGGGTTAAATATTTTCTCGCAAGGCGTAAGTCTCACGCGCATTGTAGAGTTTCTAAAAACCTATGGGGAGGTGCAATCTATCTCTAATCCCAAAGTTCTT
This sequence comes from Helicobacter sp. UBA3407, assembly GCF_949747025.1. Classification (NCBI taxonomy): domain Bacteria; kingdom Pseudomonadati; phylum Campylobacterota; class Epsilonproteobacteria; order Campylobacterales; family Helicobacteraceae; genus Helicobacter; species Helicobacter sp. UBA3407. Next base: position 1,604 of record NZ_CATKCB010000033.1, read on the forward strand.
ACACTCAACAATCAACCCGCAATGATTAGCGTAGGCGATATTTTGCGCTACAAGAAAAGCAATATTTATCAAAACACCAATGCGCAAACCACGCTCACAAATACCGATAACGAATATCCAAGCATCTTTGCTGGCGTGCTTTTGGACATCACGCCTTTAGTGTTTGGAGAGGAAATTATGCTCAAAATCAATCCCTCTATTACCAAAACCAAAGATAACAAAAGCGAGATTCCAAGCAATGCCTTTGACACTCCGCCCAATCTTACAACCAATCAACTAAGCTCTATCGTCAA
>NZ_CATKCB010000034.1:0-1897 GCF_949747025.1 Helicobacter sp. UBA3407
GCAGATTGATAGCGTTTTGCAAAATGGCTTTGAAGTGAATGAGGCAAAAATGCTTGCGTTTATCCGCTATTTGCGGGAGGATTTTTATTCCTATCTTTTGGGAGAATCTGTGCTTTTGAAACGTCAAGATGGAAATCTCTTTAGGAGGACAACCGAATTTTATTTTTATCAAATGAATCTTGGGGGGCAGAAATTCTTGCGAGGCAAGAAGTTTGAGAAACAAAATTACACTTTGGATTCCTTGTGTTATTTGCCCTTTGCCTATGAAATCAATCAAGACAAGAATTCGTTCTTGCAAAAGAAATCTAAAAGCGGGTTGTTTTTGGCTTTCTTATCGTGGCTGGAGGACTTTAAGAGTTATCGGAAATTAAGGAAACTCTTGCGAGAGCCTAGAAACTTTTTCTTAGATTCCAAAAATCCTTTGTTTATCCCAATAAAAAAGCTTGTTTCTTTGTCGCATAGATTGCCACAACCCTAAAAGGGCTTCGCAGTTAAAACTCTTTTTATGCCATTTCTGCTACAATCACGGCTAGGTGTAGCAAGTGGTTGCTCCAAAAAGAGAGGAAAGTCCGAGCTGCATTGGGATAGGATTCCATTTAAAGAATGGCTAGAGTAATCTAAGGGAAAGCGCAACAGAAAACAAACCGCCACAATCGTGGCAAGGGTGAAAAGGTAGGGTAAGAGCCTACCGAAAGTGTAGTAATACACTTTGACTTTGCAAGCCCAATCCGCAGCAAGAAAGGTATGGTTAGTATCCCAAATCTCTAAACCTTTTGCTAGAATTTTGCTGCAAGGCAAAATCCAGATAAATAGCCACATAAACAGAACTCGGCTTATCGCTACACCTAAAACTAGGCAAAGGATTTTTATGCGATATTTACAAATTTCAGATTCTATTTTGTTAAGTCACGGAAGCGGCGGCGTAGAATCGCAAAATCTTATTACAGAGCTTTTTTATCCCTTACTAGAAGGCTGTGTAATGGGTGGGGGTGAGGACGCAGGGGTTGGAATCCTAAGCCAAAATACAGAAAAATTCGCCCTTAGCACCGATGGTTATGTCGTCTCACCCCTGTTCTTTAATGGTGGAGATATTGGCAAACTCTGCGTATGTGGAAGCTGCAATGATGTCGCGATGATGGGCGCAAAGGCGCGTTATTTGAGCGCAAGTTTTATGATTGAAGAGGGATTCTTGATTGCGGATTTGAAACGCATTGTAGAATCTTTTGCAAACACCCTAAAACAAAGTGGTGCGAAGCTTCTCTCTGCGGATACAAAAGTGCTTCCCAAAGGCACTTTGGATAAACTTTTTATCACCACAACCGCACTAGGAGAGTTTCTATACCCCCATTTAAATTTAAGTGCGTTTGGGATTCCGCAAGATTGCGCGATTCTAGTCAGTGGCAACATCGGCACACACGGCGCGGTGATTTACTCCAATCGTGAGGGAATCGGGCTACAAAGTGATTTACAGAGTGATTGCTCCTTGCTTTATCCTATTTTAGAACCGCTATTTCAGGCTAAGCTTAAGCTATATGCCCTGCGCGATGCGACAAGAGGCGGAATCGCAAGCGTGCTAAACGAATGGGCAAACGCTTCAAAAATCGGCATAGAGATTGACGAGGCGCATTTGCCGATTCTCCCACAAGTGCGCGGAATCTGTGAATTATTGGGATTTGAAGCCTACAATCTAGCAAATGAGGGAATGTGCATGCTATGTGTTGCCAAAGAGGACGCGACAAAGGCTTTGGAGATTCTACATTCACAAGGCGCACCAAATGCCGCAATCATCGGCTACACCACTTCAGAAAACGCGACAAAAGTTGTGCTAAAAACCCCCTTTAATGCAAGGAGATATTTAGACTATCCAAGCGGAGAATTACTGCCTAGAATCTGCTAA
>NZ_CATKCB010000035.1:0-1554 GCF_949747025.1 Helicobacter sp. UBA3407
ATTGTGGAAAAATGCAGCCGTTACGGAATTGCTCATTGAGGGAAATCATTGCTATGGTGTGAGTGTGCTAACTAAGCGCGGAAGTTATAATCTTTATGCCAAACATGTAATTTTGGCAAGCGGAGGAGTAGGTGCGCTTTTTGAATATCACACGAATGCTTATACGATTTCTAGCGAACTGCATGGAATGATTTTAGAGAATAGTTTAAAACTTAAAGATATGGAAATGTTGCAATTTCACCCCACCGTGTTTGTGAAAACTCCCCGTGCGCGCAAAATGCTTTTGAGTGAAGCTTTGCGAGGCGAGGGGGCTAGGGTTGTGGATTTTTGGGGGAATCGCTTTTTGTTTGATTATGATTCTTCAGGTGAGCTAGCCCCGCGTGATAAAGTCGCGCGCAGTATTTTTGACTATAAGATGAAGTTGCAAGAAAGAAATCCAAACGCTCCACAAGAGCAAAAGGAAGTTTATTTGGATTTAAGTCCATTTTCTAAAGAGTTTTTTTATGAACGTTTTCCTAATATCGCACGCAACTTAAGCGCACTTGGATATGAATTGCCAAAGGATAAAATCCCGATTTCTCCTGCATTTCATTATTGTATGGGAGGGATTGAGACGGACAATATAGGGCGGGTTATCGGTATGCAAAATCTTTATGCTATGGGGGAATGCGCTTGCACAGGTGTGCATGGGGCGAATCGTTTAGCGTCTAATTCTTTGCTAGAGGGCTTGGTGTTTTCAAGACGCAGTGCCAAAGAGATTTTAGGAAGTTATGGGGCAGGAAATAGAATCCAAGATTCTAAATTGAGGGAATTTCCTTTGCATTCGCAAGTATTACAAAAAGAACAAGACGAGAATCTCAAAGCGATTTTGCGTCATTTAATGTGGCACAAAGTAGGTATTATTCGCAAGAAATCTGGTTTAAATGAAGCTCTAGGTGGAGTGGAAGTAATGTTACAAAGTGGAGTGGGAAGACTTTTGCGCTTGCGTTTGCTTACTGCTAAGAACATTATAGAATCTGCACTTAAGAGAGATTTTTCAGTCGGTGCGCATTATATTGAATAATGCTTGTTTGCAAAGATTCTTTATTGCGTTATTGTGAAGTGCAGTAATGTCGGCAGATGATTTGGAGTCATCGTAAGCCAAAATAGCCTATAAGCTTAATTTGTCAATAAGATTCTACTGCAAGATTCTAAAGGGTAGATTTGTGCTTTGTGGGTGAGTGCTTTACACGCACGCCACGAATGTTACTCATTTTGCAAGGACAAATTCTATTGCAAAGGCGAAGCATAAAGTTTATTTCGGATTTTGTGAGAGGAAAATTTCATTTTCTAGCATTTTGATTTCCTCTGCACTAAAGCCTGCTTGCAAACGCGCATTAATGTTAAATTGCGCGTTGGCTTTGGGGAAAGAAAAATGATAATTTTTAAGAATCTCAAAGTATTTTAAAGCTCTTTGTTGTGGGGCAATTCTTTCTTGTTCGCACGCGAAATGAAACCACACATTTCCCTTAAAAACGTGCGAAATTTCATCTTGTAAAATCATCTCTAAAGCTC
>NZ_CATKCB010000036.1:0-1962 GCF_949747025.1 Helicobacter sp. UBA3407
AGTCTTGTGTTGATTTGGAATATTTGAAAATTTATTTAGAGCCAAAGGAAATTTGGGTGAATCCTTGCAGGGTTGTTTTGGAATTTTTCATAGAGGGGGTTAAGGCTTTTGAAAAAGTTTGTGAGGTTTATAATAAGGAATTTTTAGATTTTGAAAATAGGTAAAAAAATAAAAACAATTAAAATTTATATGCAAAATTATGAATATTTTTCTATTTGTAAATTGCAAGCTTATACTAGAAAATATAAAGGCTTACTTGTCAGTATCACAGATGATGGGATTGGCGTTAGAATAATGAATATGCTAGTGAGTATGTATCTTGCAAATTTAAGTGGATATAAGTTTGGATTTGTGTGGAGAAGTGATATAAACGCTTGTGGGACAGATGATTTGAGAAACAATCTGGGTAAAAGTTATCATTATGATATTTTGTTGCCACAAATTGAGAGTGAGGAATATCTTTTTGATTCCAAATTCATTTCACAGCATTCTTATACAAAGCAAATTAAAAGAGAAAGCAAACATTTAGCAAGGAATATCCCGCTTTCTAAGTTAAAAGATAGTTTGCCATTTGAGGGGAGCTTTGGGTGGAGTTATCAAGATAGTGGAATGCATATTTTGGATGTAGATAAAAGTTATTTGCAGGAATTGCCTAAACTCTATTCACAGATTCCATTTAGCTCACATATTGTGGAGATTATGGAAATGGCAAAAATTGCGGCGCAAGCTTTGCAGGATTTTGTTGCTTTGCATTGGCGGGGAGGAGATGCGCTCTATAGTTATTTTATTAGAAGTCGCGGGAATCATTACAAAAAAGTAATGCCTATTGAAATTGCTTTTTTTATCATAAAAACCTATTTACCTAAAGGCAATCTTATTGTGTTTTCAGATGATATTGCTTCTATGCAAAGTCTGCTAGAATACGCAAAGGAGATTCCGACAAATTTTAAGCTTTGTAGTATTGTTGAGTTCTTGCCTGAAAACTTAAATGATGTAGATAGAATCTTTTTTGAGATTACCTTTATGTCCAAAGCTAAAGAGATATTTTCTGCTGGTAGTCATTTTTCTTACTTGGCTAGTGTGATAGGAAAAGGCAGGGAGCAAAACTTCACTTATAAATTTTTTGATGAAAAAATGCAAGTTGAGATTATTTTGCAATATTTAGAAAAAATCAAAATCCACCCCATAGCACAAGCTTTTTCTTATTTGCACCTTTATATATTGAAAAGAGGGGAGAGAGACTTTAAGTTTTTGGGGGATATGGCTTATAGGGCAATGAATTTAGACGAGAAAAACCCACTTTATAAAATAGCTTTTTTGGATTCTTTAATAAAGCAAGAAAGATTTAAAGAGGCAGATGAATTGTTGGCAAACATAGAGAAAAAGGGTGAGTTTTATAAAGTCTTTTGTGAGTGTGTTTTATCAAGATTTCAAGATATAGCGCAAGATATTTTTAAGAATGCTTATAGGGGTTCAAACATTATGAAAATGGCGGACGCAATAGCGCAACCTTGTGGGAGAAATTTGGAAAAAGGAGCGGTGGAGAGAGTAAGAGAGCATTTAAGCTATAAACTAGGAGAGGCTTATTTACAAAGCAATCTTTTTAATATGCCTTTTAGACTTTTAACTATAAAAAAAGAACACAAAATCCTTAAGAAACTACAAAAGAAAATGATAGAAAGAGGAGAGATGAATCCTCCAAAGCCATTGCATAGTTTTGCGGATTATTTTGAGGCTTTGCAAATGCAAAATGAGAAAGAGTTTAGAATCGGGCAACTCATCATTGAAGCGGATAAAAGTTTTTTAAAATTTGGTTTTCTCACTCTTTATTTTAAATGCAAGGGTTTTTAAATTTACGAATCTAAAAACTCCTTTAAAAACCCTTGGTGTAACACCGGAGTAAATTCTAAAACCTGATGGGTTGCAACAGAATTTAACGCATAAGGGTCGTTTTTGAAAAAC
>NZ_CATKCB010000037.1:0-1981 GCF_949747025.1 Helicobacter sp. UBA3407
ATTCACAAACTACACATACATTTGACGAGATAAAAGGTAATGCACGAAGAGTTACTGGTGCGATTAGCTCCCTCATACAAAAAGACAAGAGATTCAAAATGGGAGATAAAACCTTTATTTTTGATCTTAATGCTATTGGCAAACTCTCCCCTCTCCTTGCTTTGTCGGGCGCAGGTGCTGTTAGCCCGATGATGTCCGCATTTTCTAGCTCTAATGATATCAATCTTGAAAGTGGCGATGAAGTGATTGTCGCTGCTTTGAAAGACAAAAATACCGGACTTTACAGAGTGGAAGCATTAAAAAATCTAAACAAAGATTATTACTTCTCTCACCTCAAACACGATAGCTTATATCTTACGCTGTTGGCAATTTTTGGTTTTATGCTTATTAATTATCTTATACTTGGATTGTTTATGTATCTCTCGGACAACAAACCCGCTATGCTAATGAATGGAATTTTTATTCGGTTGCCCTTGTTTTTCATTGGGAGATTCTTTGCTCTAAGGCTTTTTGGTGTTAAAAAAAGGAAAAAGCTAGATAAATTTATCAAAAACTATGTCAAACCTTGAAATATTTTAGAATCTAAAATTCAAAAATATTTAAAAATTTCTTTGCACGCTCACTTTTGGGATTGCTAAAAAATTCCTGTGGCGTTGCAATTTCTGCTATTTTTCCCTTATCAAAAAACACGATTCTATCGGCGACATTTTGGGCAAACTTCATCTCGTGTGTTACAAGCAGCATTGTCATTCCCTCTCCCGCCAACTCTTTAATCACATCTAGCACTTCTTTTACCATTTCAGGGTCAAGCGAAGCAGTAACCTCATCAAAAAGCATAACGTCTGGATTCATACAAAGCGCACGCACAATGGCAACGCGTTGTTTTTGCCCACCGCTTAAGCTTTTGGGATATGCGTCCTTTTTTTGCTCCAAACCTACGCGGCGCAAGAGGCTTAAAGCCTCTGTAATTGCCTCCTCTCTTTTGCGATTCTCTACTTTCATTGGTGCTAAGATAATGTTTTCTAATACACTCAAATGAGGAAAAAGCTCATAATTTTGAAATACCATACCGATTTTTTGACGCACTTTTTTCCATTGCGCTTTTGAGCCCTCCCCACTAATTTGCGTGTCTTTGAAAAAAATCTTACCTCCTTGTATGGACTCTAAACCATTAATGCAGCGCAAAAAGGTGCTTTTACCGCAACCACTTGGTCCCAAAATAGCACAAACTTCTCCCTTTGCAACCTCTAAACTCACAGAATCTAGCACCAAATTGTCCCCGTATTTTTTCGTAATATTTTCTAATCTCAAAAGAACAGGATTCATCGCCTTAACCTTATATTAATTTTTTCTCTAAACTTCTGCTCCACAACGAGAGGGGATAGCATAGCGCGAAATACACCATAAAGATTCCGCCATACACCCAAAAACTCGCTGTTGGATAAGCAAGGAGATTCACTTCAATGATTTGCTGTCCGACTTTTAGCATATCACTCACACCAATGAGTGCTGCTAGAGAGGTTGTTTTTATCATTCTAGTAAAGAGATTTACAAGGCTTGGCAGAAGTCGCTTAAAACTCTGCGGAAAGATAATATAAAACTGCACTGCAAATTCGCTTAAACCCAATGCCCTTGCACTCTCGCTTTGATGTGGAGGCAAACTTGAGATTGCTCCGCGCACCAAGTCGCCCATTTCTGCGATTCCCCAAAGGCTAAAGACTAGGATACACGCGGCGATTCCGCTTAAATTTAAAAAGCTAGAAAAGCCAAAATAAACAATAAACAACCAAGCCAAAATCGGAATGATGCGGATAGATTCTAAATACAATCGGCAAATACTGCGTAAAATCATACAACGCAAAGTCATCAAATATCCTAAAATAAAGCCAAAAATGCAAGAAAACAGAATCGCTATCAGCGCGATTTGAAGTGTTACTAGCACACCTTGCGCGATTCTTAGAATATTTTGCGGTAAAAAGAG
>NZ_CATKCB010000038.1:0-5535 GCF_949747025.1 Helicobacter sp. UBA3407
AAAAGATTGGTTTCGTTATTGAAGCAATCATAAAGTTTTCGCACGCAACGTTTGCCCATAAACATTTTTTTGTAAATTTCTTGATGACGATAGAGACATTTTAAAAGAATTTTTTTGAGTGCTTTTATCTCTTGTTCTATTGTTGTTGTGTGAGAAATAGGCAAAGATTCCTTAGCAAGAGTAGTAAAGCACTGCACAGAATCCTGCGCAAAGGGCTTGTGATTATCCAAAATATCATAAACAAGCATTGTAATCAAACGTGAGGTGAAACGATGACGAAAGATAGAATCATGACGCACAATCCCCTCCTCTCTCTCCACAAACTCTAAGGCGCGCGCGACTAATGCGTTTTCTTTTAAATCCTCAAAGCCAATCAAGCCATATTTAATGCCATCGTCAATATCCGCGCTAATATACGCAATCTCGTCGGATAAATCTACAAGAATCGCTTCTAAACTTGGGTGAAATTCCACGCGAAAGAAATTTTGCAAATTGGAATTGATAAACGATTTTTCATAAGGATAAGAATGCTTTAAGACTCCCTCCAAAGTCGCAAAGGAAAGATTCAAACCCTCAAAATCTTTATACCGCTTCTCTAGTTTTGTTACCACCCGAAACGATTGGAAATTATGGTCAAACCCGTGATGAAAGCCATAATGACGCATTATTTTGTCTAGTTCATCTCCTCCTGCGTGTCCAAAAGGCGTGTGCCCCAAATCGTGAGCTAGCGCAATGGCTTCCGCAAGATTCTCATCTAATCCCAAATTTTTCGCTAAAGTGCGTGCAATCTGGCTCACTTCAAGCGAATGTGTCAAACGCGTGCGAAAATAATCTCCACTATGATTAATAAACACTTGTGTTTTGTATTCTAAGCGTCTAAAATACGAGCTGTGTATGATTCTGTCTCTATCTCTGCCAAACGCATCACGGAAATCTGGCGTAGCAGGATAGAATCGCTCTTGAGGTTGCATTAGATTTTGTGTCATTTTATCCGCCTTTTTTGGTATTATTTTAGCGATTTTGCGTTAAGATTCGCAAGATTTTGAGAAATTTTAAGGAAAATCTATGATTCTTTTTGAGAATGATTCTTTTATGATTTTGTGCAAAGCCTTTGGAGAATATCAGACAAATTGCTACCTTACGATAGATAAGCAAACTGATGAAGCATTGATTATTGACCCGGGAATCGGCGCAAGCACTTGGGTAATAGAAACCTTAGAGAGCAAAAAACCGCTTGCAATTTTGAATACACACGGGCATTTTGACCATGTTTGGAGTAACGCCGAGCTCCTTTCATATTTTGGTAAGATTCCGCTACTTTGTCCGCTAGAAGATGCTTTTATGCTAACAGAAGACTGCTTTAGCACCGGGCTACCCCAATCTACTCCTAGTTTGCTTGTGGGTGGCAAAGAGGGTGAAACCATAGAGAGAAAAACTGCAAATACAGAGAATCTAGGCAGAGAAAATCACTACACATTGGGTAATTTTATCGTAGAATTTTCTTGCTATCCCGGTCATACTCCGGGTTGCAGCGTGATTGTGCTTAGTTCTAAATTAACCAATACAGATTCTACATCTGCGCAAAACGCATCATCACAAAGTGAGATTCCACCTTTGTCCCAACAAAAAGTAATGTTTAGCGGAGATTTTATCTTTCATCGCTCCATTGGACGCAGCGATTTTCCTTATTCCTCTCATAGCGCAATGAAAGCGAGTTTAGAAAAATTTATGGAGAGAAAAGAAAATCTACTGATTCTACCCGGACACGGCAATACAACGAGTGTTGCGCAAGAGCAGGCAAATATTCCTTATTGGCTTGCGCGCCTTTAAGCTTGGAATTGGAATCTCAAGCAATTTATCAAAATAGCTCAATGATTCCTCTCCTTGTTTTGAGTTTGCCCTGCTTTTCTAGCTCCTTTAACACTCTTGAGACTGCCTCACGCGCACTTCCTAACGCATTGGCAATCTCTTCGTGTGTGATATAAAGCGTTTTAAAGTCCTTTGAATCCTCACGGCGCAAAACAGAACGCAAAAAATTCAAAACCCTATCCTCCAAAGATTCAAAAGCAAGAGAGCTCAAAGATGACACAACGCGACTTAAACGTTCTCCAATAAGTTCTGTCTGAAATTGTTTAGCAATGGGATACTTAAGACTTAATTCGTCAAAAATCTTGCTAGGTAAAATTAACACATTGGAAGTTTGAATGAACTCCAAACAAACATCAAAATGAATATTTTTTAAAATGCAAGTAGCAGAAAGAATACAAAATTCACTATTTTTTAGAACAAAAAGATTGATTTCCTTGCCATTTGGAGAAACGATAAATGTCCGCAAAGCACCATCTAATATCAAAACAAGTCCGCGACATTGCTCGCCTTTTAAAATTCTATAATTTTTAGGGAAACTTTTAGTGTAAGCACTCTGCAAATAAATGTTTTGGTCTGCTAGAGAAACTTCCCAAGATTCCATTAATTCTTTAAAGATTGCATTCAACTTCTACGCCCTATTTTCAAAATTTTAAATTATAGCTCATCTCACTTTAAGAAAATATAGCTTGGCGAAAGCGGGAAAACTTTTTAAAGTTTAGCAGGGAAAGAACACAAAAACAAAAACAGAGATTAACCTCTGTCTTTTAATCCTAATTTTTCAATCACATTTGCATAGCTTTTGAAATTTTTGCGACGCAAATAAGTAAGTAAGCCTTTTCTTTGAGAAACAAGCTTTCTAAGTCCTAAACGACTAGAATGATCTTTTGGATTTACCTTTAAATGTTGTGTAAGTGTTTTAATCCTATCACTAAGCAAAGCAATTTGCACCTCTGTAGAACCTGTATCTTTGGGATTTCTAGCAAAAGTAGAAGTAATTTCTCTCTTTTTCGCCGAATCTTGAGCCATTTTGACCTCCTGATTGGTATAATTAAATAAAATTTGCGATTTTATCATAAAAATGTAAAAATGCGCTAAAATTTTAACAATTTTCTTGATTTTATCGGCTAAAAACGACTAAAATTACAGATTGATTTATTTATTTTGGAGTAGATTTGGCAACAGCAGATAAAAAAGTGTCTTTATTAAGCAGGATTATGCCCTTTTTATCTTTTCTTTCAGGCTCAAAAGATTTAACGGTTGTCTTTTTTATTATTGCGATTTTAGCAATCATCATTGTGCCACTTCCAAGTTCTTTATTGGATTTTTTCCTAGCCATTTCTATTGCACTTTCGGCACTCATTATCCTCATAGCATTGTATGTCAAAAAACCCACAGATTTTTCCGCTTTTCCTACGCTTTTGCTAATTATTACTCTTTTTCGCCTTGCTCTTAATATCGCAACAACAAGAATGATTTTAAGCAATGGGCATTTAGGTCCTGAAGCAGTGAGCGATATTATCAATGCCTTTGGACAATTTGTTGTGGGCGGAAATTATGTTATTGGAATCATTTTATTTATTATTTTAGTCATTATCAACTTTATGGTTGTAACTAATGGTTCTACAAGGGTTTCTGAAGTTAAAGCGCGTTTTACACTAGACGCAATGCCGGGCAAGCAGATGGCGATTGACGCGGATTTAAACTCTGGAATCATTGGACAAGAGGAGGCAAAAGCAAGACGCGACGCCCTAGCAACAGAGGCAGATTTCTATGGTTCTATGGATGGTGCAAACAAATTCGTCAAAGGTGATGCAATTGCTGGAATTATTATCACGCTCATTAATATCATTGGTGGATTCCTCATCGGCGTTTTTCAAAAAGATATGACGATAGCAGATTCTGCTTCCACTTTCACAATCCTAACGATTGGTGATGGTTTGGTTTCGCAACTCCCTGCACTCATTGTCGCCACCGCCACAGGTATCATTGTAACGCGTTTTAGCAAAGAGGGTGAAAACTTTGCTTCAGGGATTATTGACCAACTCATCAACGAATCTAAAACACTTTTAATTGTGGGCTGCATTTTATTGCTTTTTGCTCTCGTGCCGGGCTTACCTACCCTCTCATTAGGTTTTGTAGGCTTGCTGTTTTTAAGCCTTGCTTTACTTTTAAGCAAGCAGAAAGAGGGAGAAGTGTGGAAATATGTAGAATCACTCTTTAAAAAAATAAAAAAAGCTGATAAAACCAAAGAGGGGGAATTGCAAGATTCTGACAATCTCCCTCAACGCAAACAAGCAAGACAGCAAGCCGCCGCCACTCAAGCAGCAAAACAGCCTCCCAAAGAAAATGAGGAAGAGCGCAAAAAACGCGATGAAGCAGAGATTGATAACGCGCTCAAAGTCAAAATCTTGCGTGTGGGGCTTGGGTATCAGCTCATCAAGTTTGCAGACCCTGCGCAAGGAGGCGAGCTCGTGAATAAAATCCGCCAAATCCGTAAAACAATGGCAACAGAATATGGAATCCTCGTGCCAATGGTGCATTTAAGAGATGATTTGAATTTACCTCCTGATGAATACCAAATCTTGCTTAAAGAAATTGAAATTGGTCATGGTAAAGTAATGACAGATAAATATCTTGCGGTTGCTGCAAGCGGATTTGCCGGGGAATTACCTGATGGAATCCCAACCAAAGAGCCAGTGTTTGGCTTGGACGCTTATTGGATAGATGAAAGCAAAAAAGAAGACGCAATTATTGAGGGTTACACAACCATTGATGGTGCAACCGTGATTAGCACACACATTCAAGAACTCATTAAACAACACGCAGAGGAATTACTCACACGTCAAGAAGTGTATAATCTGCTTGAAAAACTAGGCAAAGATTATCCGATTTTAGCAGAGGAAATCAAAGGTGTAGGCGTTGGCACGATTCAACATATCCTAAAAGAGCTGTTGCACGAACAAATTCCAATTAAAGATATGTTAAGCATTGCTGAAGCCATTGCAGATGGCTATCCAGCCTACAAAGGTGATTTGCCAACACTCACAGAATATGTCCGCGCATGCCTAAAACGACTCATTACGCATAATTTTCAAAATGACGACGGAATCTTGCGCTATTTTATCCTTTCTCCGGCATTAGAACAATTCTTGCTAGAACGTTTGCCAGACCAACAAAAAATGGGACAAAGGTTACGCCTAAGCCCGACAGAATCGCAAAACTTACTTGACGCATTTAATATTTCTCTCCAAAAAGGCGCGTCTATGGGTGCTGTGCCAACAATCATCGGCGGCACTTCTATGGTGCTAAGAAAGCCTTTAGCGATTTTCCTTGAGCAATATGGTTTTGGACGCAATATGATTGTTTTAAGCACCGCAGAGATTGATTATCAAAGCAAATATGAAATCTTGGGCACGGTTGAGTTCGCTCTGTAAGGAAAAATATGCAAATCTACCATTTATCTCATATTGACTTAGACGGCTATGGTTGCCAAATGGTAAGTCGCGAAATCTATACACGTGCGTTTGCGTCCGATTCCTTGTTAATGTTTTTTTATAATGCCAACTATGGCAAAGAAGTTAGTGCGCGCCTAGAGGAAATTTATCGGCAAATCAAATACACAAAAGCAAAGAATCCCAAAGAAAAAGAAGCACACATTTTGATTAG
>NZ_CATKCB010000039.1:0-5737 GCF_949747025.1 Helicobacter sp. UBA3407
AATACTCTGCACCAAATGTAAGTCAGTGTCTGGAATCTTAATCTTGAATTTTTCCTCTAGTTTAAGATATAAATTTGCCATATCCAAACTATCTACGCCTTGCTCCACAAGCCCTAACTCATCGGATAACTCATCAACTTCACTTAAAATATCAATTTCTTTAAGAATCCCTCTAATTGCTTCTTTACTAACTTTCATTTTCACTCCTTTGTTAAAATTGAACTTGCCCAAGAAAATCCTACACCAAAACCACTTATTACAATTTTTCTTGCATTCGCGTGGAGATGATTCCTTAAAACTAGCGGGATAGAAGAGGAAATTGTATTGCCATAATCCAAAATCTCATAAGGCACTTTAGAACTATCCACTCCTAGCCTCTTGCTAATCGTCTCTACAATATAGCGACTTCCTTGATGCAAGATAAATAAATCAATCTCTTGAATGTTCAGATTCTCCATTGTCAAAAGTTGCTGAATCTGTTTTGGCACTTCTGTGGCAGCGAAGCTAAATACTTGTCTTCCATTCATTTCCAATTTTTGATTGCGACAAATTAAAGAATCCCAACCCAAAACACCATCACTACCAAATAAAGTTTTTTTAGGATAAAAAATTGCTCTTTCCCCCAAAAGCGTAACAGAAGCAGCATCACCAAAAAGCAAAGCAGTATCCTTGTCCTTTTTATCTACTATCCGTGAGTAAGGGTCAGCCGTAAAAAGCAACCCGCTTTTAAATCCATTACAAAGCATAAAAGATTGCAAAATAGACAAGCCATAAACATATCCTGAACACCCTAGAGAAACATCAAAACAAGCAGTATTTTTATCCAATCCCAGCTCTTTGTGCAATAAAGCGGAAAGATGAGGTACATTATAATCCGGATTTTGTGTGATGACTGCAACAACATCAATCTTTTCTATATTTACTTGATGCTTTAATTCCTCAAAAGCCTTCAAGCACATTGTTAAAGCAGTCTCACTTTTGTCCATTATGGAGTGATTAAGCACCCCTATTTTATCGTGTAGGAATTTTTCTTCTAAACCATATTCTTTTGCTAAAGCATTGTTAGAAACTCTATTTTCAGGAATATAACCTGCAATCCCTACTATCCCTATCATTTCAAATTATCCTTTTATTCGTCATTCTTACAAGAAAAATAAATTTGTCCTACTTCTTGTCCATCAACAGATATGGCACTTTGCATTAACTGATAATTAAAATGCGCTTTGAAATGAAGTTGTATTGTTTCAAAATCTTTAATAAAGCCATTTTTAAGCTCAAGACGCGAAAAGTAAAACTTTCCCTTAATATCGTCAAAAATTTTAGAAAGTGAAGATTTATTCAAAGAAACAAGATGTTCAATGAAAGAATATTGACTATTTTTGGAAATACTTGCTTCCTCGCCATTAAATATAGCTTCTTTCATAATTACACTCTCATCATATGGAATTCTTTTTGTAATTTCCTTTTCGTATTCTATTCCAAAAACTTTAAAACTTCCTCTTTTTTCATCTTTAAATTTTGCCATACACAAAATCTCTGTTAAATTCTTGGGCTTATCTGTTGTAAAACAAAGATTTCTTTTTGCAAGATGATGAAACACTAAATCAAGCTGCAAAATGCCCCCCCCCCCGCCGACAACATTTTCTAGTAGAAAATCATAAATACTTGTGCCATGCACATATTGTCTATTGCCCTTAAATACAAAATCACTATAAAGATTCCTAAAGCACATAATCCTCTCCTTTAAGCGAAAAATAGATAAATCCTACACTTTTTTGATTGATAAAAATTTCTGTTTTAACAATTTGAAATTCAAATCTTGATAAATATTGCAAATGAATTTCTTGGATTCTACTTTCATCTATCACTTGATTGAGTGTCAATCTTGAAAGAAACCATTTAAAGTTTTCAATTTCGCTTTTAAATAGAAAATTAAGCAATTCTTTATTCATTGCAATTACATAACGCACGACAGAAATCTTTTGAAAAGGAGCGTTCAAATAAATATTGCTATCGTGGATTATCGCTGTTTTTAGAATCTCTTTTTCATCATAAGGGATTCTTTCTTTTATTGTTTGTATCTCCTCTTGATGATAACCATAAAGCTTATAGGTTCTATCCGCACATTTCAAATTTAGAACAACTTTGATAATGCTATTTTCTCGCTGCTTATCAAAAAAAATAAGGTTTTGATGAATAATAGAGCGATAAGTAAAGTCCAAGCTTTTTATATCAGAAAATCTTTGTAAAAGTTTTGGTAAAAAAAGCTCATAAATCGTCCCACCTTGAATATAGTTTCTATCGCCTAGATAATACAAATTATCTAGCAAAATTGGTTGAAATTTATCCATTTCTAAACCTTGCAAAATTACGAATATTTTTAATATGTTCATACGCAAAATTTCCAGAAATATCGGAGTTTTCAGGATAATTTTGCACTACAACACTGCCAATTCTAACCCTTGAATTTGCGCCAATCTTGATTCCGTCCTTAATCGTTACAGAAGGTCCCAAAATTACATTTTCTCCAAGTTTTGCGCTTCCACCTACCAAACAATTCCCTGACATTCGTGTAAGCTTACCAATACTACAATTTGCCGCAATATTACAAAGAACTGATACAGATACAGAATCCTGTAATTCCGTAATCCCCCACACAGACTTGCTCACAACGCTATTATCCATAATATGCACATTGTTGTTAATTTTAACACCACCATAACGTTTAATCATAATTTTTTCATTACCATTATAAGCCAACTCTAACCCTTGCGCACCAACAACCACGCCATTCCCCACATAAGAATCATTCCCCACATAAGAATTAGAGGCAATATAAGCATTCACACCTACTTCTACATTATCTCCCAGATAAACATTCTCTTCAATATACGCAGTTGGGTGAATTTTTACATTGACGCCACGATAGCTTTCTATATGGCAAATATGCTCTTTAAATCTTGAGCCATATTGGTTATGAATACTCCAAAAATAAAACTTTGGGTTGCTTGTGAGGAGGATTAAAATTTCTCTTTTAATGTAAGGCTTCAATTCCAAATAAACAGATTCTGTTGTAAGAAGAATTATGATATTTGGATTAGCAACTGCCTTTAAAAAAAAAGTTTTATTCTCGGCATAGCTTAATGTATTCTCAACCATAGATTCTACCGCACCAAGATGCTCTACACCCCATTTTTCAAGAGAAATTATATCCATATTCAAATGCAAAACCATATTTTATCCTCGTGTATCACCTGAATTGATTTAAAAAAATATTTAAAACACTGCGACTTCCAATGGGAGAATCCCCTTGATACTTCTTAAGCTGCTCATAATTTTGAAAATAACTTCTCGCACTTTCATAACGATTTAGAGATTCCGTGTTCAAAAACAAATTGATTGGGTGAAAAGAAATAATAAAGTAATGATTTTCAAAAAAAGAAAATCGCGTAAAATCAATTTTTTGTTCATACATACAAGCCACATCATCTGCCCAATGATAGGGACATCGAATCAATCTATCCCAATTAATATAAGGCTTCAAAAAGCCCCCCCCCCCCGCAGCCATAGCAGGAATACAAATATTACTCTCGTGCGTAATACCTAGATTTTTAGCCTCTTGCAAGATTCTGCTAGAAATTCCAAGACAATGGCTTCTCATAGATTTAGCCTCTGGGACAATATTTAAAAAATGTTTTAATACCTCTTTATAATTTTTACCATAAGTAAAATCTCCCTCCAACAGAGGATTGAAGTTAGGGTGGATTCCAAGTTCAAAATTTGGATTTGCGCGTAACCGCTCCAAAAGTGGAGTTTCGTGCGTTACAAACCAAGTTGCTTTAACATTAGCTTTTTCTATAATATCAATGCAATATTCCAAAACCTCATCACTTGCCCAATCTATATCAAAGGTTAAAAATATCTTTTGATACGAGCTAGGATTCTCTAAATCAATTTCACCTATATTGCCAAAAAACAAAATTACACCCAATCATTTAAATTAAAGATTCAATTATATCAAAATATTTGGAGCAATTTGGAATCCATTGCATTAAAAAATTTTATGGATTCTATCGGGATTGTTAATTGTGGCTCAAATCCTGTTTTTTGCACTACACCTTTAAGAGTATGAAATGTTTTGCCTAAAGATAATTTATAAATAAAGTCTAGCCCCAAAACCGCCTGATTCACGAATAGTCTATGACGATACAACTCAAAGTCATCTTCTACCCTTTCTATCATACAACGCGCAAGAATCCCTCCGCAATCTACTTCTTTGATTGCATAATGAATACTTGCCCCATAAAGCATATCTTTGTTATCAAAGGCTTGTTGGATAGAATTTAACCCAATATATTTTGGTAAAAGACTTGGGTGAAAATTAAACATTCTTTTACGATTATCCCCATAACACTCCAATAAATCGTAACGCAAAATTTTATTACAAGACAAAAAGACATAATCTATTTTTTCACTCAAAAACCATTCTTTTGCCTGTGATTCAAACTCCCTATCTCCACATTTTTTAGCATAGATTGTTTTACTTAATTTCTTATCTTGCAAAAACGTCATTACTCCACAATCCCTATCGGATAGCAAAAGGATTTTATCAACTTTCAACAAATGTTTATTGTTCCAAATAAATTTAAAAAACGAACCCTCTCCCGTGCAGAAAAATGCAATATTCATTCGCTCTCCCTTAAAATGCTAAATGGAACAACATAAAAATAAGGATATTCCCTCAATAGTTCCGAAGCTTCAGCATTTAAAATTTTTTGATTATTCAATTTGCAATAATAATTATAACGTTTTTCCATTGCACCAAATTTTTCTTTAAATTTATATAAGCTTTCCTGACTTCTCCAAGTCCCACCCCAATTCCACCACTGACAACCACTCTCATAAGCTTCCGCCATAGCAATATAAATCAACAAAGGGAGAGCTTGCAGATTCCTAAACTCTAGCAAAGTCGCTGGTGTATAGTATTCTACAATTCCTCCAAAATAAAAGAGTAGCGAAGCTGCTATGGGTTTATTGTTGTAAAATGCCATATAAATTTTATACTCTGTATTTTCAAAATATTTAGCAATTTTTTCAAAGAATCTTTTTTCTTTTGGGATTCCATTATTAGCCAAAATATTCTTTCTATGCGTTTGATATAAAAAATCAATCTCTCTTGTTATAGCAACTTTTATATTCTCTTTAAGGGCTTTTTTGATATTGCGTCTCGCACTAGGAGCAAATGAAGCCAATAAGGAATCCCTATCCACCAATTTCGTCCATTGAGAAAGTCGCCTATCCACAAAATCGTGCAAAATACCGCCAGATTCTATTATCAACGGATTTTGAATATAATTTGCACTCGCAAATACAGAAGCAAGTTGATTATAAGATTCTCTTAAAAGAAAACTAGCCTCCGCATTATTTGCGATAATTCCCCCATTGCTTCCATAGAATGGCAGAGAATTTAAAACTTCTCCATACAAGCCATTTTTAGACATCAAGGGCAAGATTCCGCAAACCTTATCTCCCTCCAAAGCAACCATATAGTGAGAACTGCATTGCAAAAAATCTTCTAAAAGATTCTTAAAAGGCAAAGAGTAATAGAGAGTTGCTGACATAGACTCTAAAAATGTATTATATGAGCTATGCAAGCGAAAATGTAGCTTTTCAACTCGCATAACACACCTCGCAAATTGAAAAGCAATAAAAATAATCAGCTAAACGCCCCCCCCCC
>NZ_CATKCB010000040.1:0-4159 GCF_949747025.1 Helicobacter sp. UBA3407
GAGCGCGACTTAGTGCAAATTTCTCAAAAACTCCTTGCGCTAGATTCCGCACTAAAAAATCAAGACAAGAAGCTCTTGTCCCAGACTTTTAAACGGCTTGCAAACATCACAAAAGAAGTTTGTTTGGATTCTCCTTTAAGCATTAAAGAAGAAAAATTACTCGCTCCAGAAGAAATAGAACTCTATCAAGCCTTTAATTCCTGCAATCTTCAAGGCTGCGATTATGCTACGCGTTTAGATTCCTTGCTTAAACTCAACCCCATTTTGGATAGATTCTTTGACAAGGTACTAGTAAATACCCCCGATGAGGATTTCAAAAACAACCGCAAACATTTGATTGCAAGGATTTATAAGGCATTTTTAGAGATTGCAGAGATTAAAGAAATCAGTCTGTAAGGTATAGTTTGCGCGTATTTACTGAAATTGAAATTGCAAAAATTCAACAAGCCATTTCAGAAAAAAAAGAGAAATTTCCACAAGAATGGCTTGGGCGCACACTCGCCTACACACCTTATCAGCCACGCCCTCTACCTGAAATCTTTAAAAAACCTGTGGATTCTATTCCTAAAATCCTCTATGACTTCTCTCTGCAAACATTGGATACTAGCGCGACGCAAATTTCACTTTTGCAAACAGCCAAAGACTATGAGAGCCGAGCTTGTGGGTTTTTTGTAGAATCTTTGGAGATTCTAACCTATATTCGCCGCTATGTGAGTATTCCGCTGATTTATGATTTTTTAATCTTAGATTCTTATCAACTTTTAGAATCCCTTGTTTATGGTGCAGATAGCGTTGTTTTGTTGCCCAAATTTTTGACGCAAAAACAGCTCAAAAATCTAAGCGATTACGCTACAAAAATAGGTTTAAGCATAATCTTTCGGATAGAATCCAAAGAAGATCTTACCAAAGCAATTTTTTCTAAAGCCGATATTTTGGATTTAAATGAAAATTTTTCGCTCCTTTCTATGATTCCAAAAAACAAAATTATCCTAAGCAAGATTCCAAAAAATTTCCAAGAAAGCCACCAAAATTACTTCAAAGCACTTGACATTACCATTTTAGAATTATAAATTCTTGTCTTATTATTCCAAAAATAAATAAAATGAAAAATAATTTTTAAGTAATTCTTTAGAGTTTTTTAGTTAAAAACCTGATTTTAAAATTTATTGATTCCGTGGAGTAATTTATGTCCTTAATGATTAATGAAGAATGTATTGCCTGCGATGCTTGTCGCGAAGAATGCCCCAATGAAGCGATTGAAGAGGGAGATCCTCATTACACAATTGACCCAGAAAAATGCACAGAATGTTATGGATTCTATGATGAGCCTGCGTGTCTATCTGTTTGCCCAGTAGATGCTATAATCTCCGACCCTGATAATGTAGAAACCCTAGAAGAGCTAAAGTTCAAACACTCTCAATTACACCAAGAAGATTAGACTAAGGCAACAAAAGTGGCACAAATCACTGCAATTATTGATATTGGTTCAAACTCTGCGAGAATGGCAATTTTTGAAAAAACAAGCCATTTGGGATTCCATTTGCTTTATGAATCCAAAAGCAAAGTCCGAATCTCTGAATCCACTTATGAACATCAAGGCTATTTGCAACAAAAACCAATGGAACGTGCCCTTTGCGCCTTAAAAGACTTTTTGTGGATTGCTAAATTACATAAAGCACGCAAGATTTTATGTGTCGCTACTTCCGCAGTGCGTGATGCGCCCAACAAGGCAGACTTTTTAAAACTTGCAAAAAAGATTGGATTGAAAATCAAGGTTATCACAGGAGAACAAGAAGCATATTTTGGAGCATTAAGCGCGCTTAATCTTTTGCCCTATCACGAAGGTCTTACGATTGATATTGGCGGTGGAAGCACGGAATGCGCGCTAATAGAAAATTCCAAAGTAGTAGATAAAATCTCATTAAATATAGGGACAATCCGATTAAAAGAATTATTCTTTGACAAAGGAGACTTACAAGGCGCAAGAAATTTTGTCCAACAAACGCTTGCGCAACTTCCCTCTCATTTTCATCATCGACGAATTTTTGGGATTGGTGGAACTGCAAGGGCGTTGAGCAAAATCATTCAAAAGCAAATCAACTATCCACTAGACACATTGCACGCTTTTGAATACGATTTTGCAACACACCACGAGTTTTTTCGTGAAATTTACACCGCAAAACCAGATGAATTGCCACAACTCGGCATTCAAGCAGACAGGATTGATTCCATTCAAGGGGGAGCTTTAATCTTTCATCTTGCCCTATTGCACTTCAAAGCCGAAAATGTTGTTACAAGCGGAGTTGGAGTGCGTGAGGGTGTTTTTTTGAATGACCTTTTGCGCTATGAAAATGGGCATTTCCCTCCGAACTTCAATCCTAGTGTGCGGAATCTAAAAGACCGCTTTATCCGTGATTTCAAACAATCCAATTCACAAAAAACCCTTGCGCTCAAGCTTTTTGAAGCTCAAAGAAAAATCCCATTAATCCATGATTCCTACCAACAACATTTAAGCGTTAGTGCGGAATTATGTAATATCGGAATTGCGCTTAATTTTTATGAAAAAAGTCATCACGGAAATTACATTTTATTTAATGCCCTAAGTTATGGTTTAAGTCATCAAGACAGATTATTGATTGCAACACTTGTAAAGTTCGCTTTTAAAAAGATTCCACAGACTTTAACTTATGCTAATTTATTGCCTGAAATCAAAGTGATTAAGATTCTTAGCTTTTTTGTAGGGCTTTGCGAAATCCTAAGCAAGAATCAAATACCAAAAAACTTTCAATTCTCCTTTGAATCAAGTCAAAATGGATATACTTTACAGATTACACATTCAGAGTTTTCCTATCTTGTGCGAGAGCAAATTTCTAAACTGATTCCTCCAAGCCCTATTATAGAAATTGCATTGATTCAAACCACAAAAGCCAACCAATGAAAACTCCGCTGAAAGTCGCCATTGTCCGCTTAAGCTCACTTGGAGATATTATCCATAGTGCGAGCTTATTGCCGCTACTTCTTGAATCCCTCAAACCAACTTATGCAGTTACTTTGCATTGGTATATTGATAAAATCTTTAGTGAGATTTTGGAGGATTCTCCTTTGATTGATAAACTCATCGCATTGCCTTTGAAAGAGGCGATTGCTTCTAGGAAATTCTATGCTTTGACAGCAATTTACCATACTCTAAAGCAAGAATCCTATGATATTGTATTAGACTTGCAAGGTTTGTTAAAATCTGCTTTGATAAGCAAGCTTTTATCAACAAACAAAGTTATAGGATTTCAAACCGCCAAAGAATCTCTCGCAACCTTTTTTTATCACCAAAAAATCCCAATCCCTTATGAAGAACATATTTTATTACGTAATGCAACTTTGGCTTTTAGCGCATTTGGCTTGAAAATTCCCACTTTAGAGACTTTAAAAAACCCTCAAAATTTCTTAGGATTCCAAGATTCTTTCCTACCTTTTGACTTGCCAAAAAACAAAAAAATTCTTTGTGTGTTAGAGACTTCCAAGCCCAACAAAACTTATCCCATAAAATCTTTCGTGGAGCTTGCCTCACTCCTAAACGCAAAATCCTATACACCACTTTTCCTAAGCCGTGAAACCTTAGAGATTCTAAACCCAAAAAATACACGATTCCAAAGTATCCATAGCTTAAATTTAAATCAAATCAAAATGCTCGTGGCACAAATGGATTTAGTCATTGGAGGTGATACAGGTATTACACATCTTGCTTGGGCATTCCATCGCCCCTCTATCACACTTTTTGGAGCAACACCAGCACAAAGATTCAACCTTAGCACACAACAAAACCTTTATCTTAGTGCCAATGAACAAGCAAATTACAAAAAAGATGATTTTAGCATTCGTGAGATTTCCCCCTCTCGTATCTGCACACTTGCTTGTGCGATTTTGGAGGGGAATCTCAAACACCAAACAAAAGAGAAGCAATGAAAATTTTTCAATCCTTTAAAGAATTTTTATTTCTTTTTTTTCTGCAAGGGTTTGGCTACTTCTTTCTATATTTGCCCCATTTCTTGCGCTTTAGCTTGGCAAAAGGAATCGCATTTTTTTTGTATCTGCTAGATTCTAGGCGCAAGTTTGATTTGCTAGCAAACTTGGATTTTGCCTACAATCACTCCCTAACCAATGC
>NZ_CATKCB010000041.1:0-5955 GCF_949747025.1 Helicobacter sp. UBA3407
GCTTCAAAATCTTTTTGGCTAAAGATTCCGCGATGAATCCCTGATTGATTTGTAACCACAAAACAAAGTGCATTTTGCTTTTTAAGCTCCAAAAATAACTCTATAAAATGCGGAGCAAAATAAAATTCCTCTATTTTGTAGCCATAAGGCGAATCCTCAAGATTTACTACGCCATCTCTATCAAAAAACACAACCTTTTGTTTTACTCCACTCATCGCGCGAAAACTCCCAAAAATTTCTGCATTCTAATCCCAAAAAGGTAAAAGAAGGGCGTATTTGTAAAAGCAAAAATAAATTTCATCAAATAATCTCCTATTATGAGCATTAACACGCTTGTCCAAGGCATAACAAACAAAAAGGCAATGTGAAAAAATATCATTGTATCCAATGCTTGAGAAAATGCGGTGCTGCCAGCACTTCTAAGCCACCAAATTTTAGGAAATTTGGATTTAATCCAATAAAACGCATAAACATCTAGCTGTTGGGAGACAAAAAACGCACTAATGCTTGCAAGTGCGATTCTAAATTCGCTCAAAAACAAAGAGGGAACAAAGGCACAAATAATACCGATACGCACTACTTTTAGCACTTCTTGCTTGTTGTATTTCTCCGCTAGAATATCTGCAAGCAAAAAAGTAAAGGGATAAGTCAGCGCACCAAAGGTAAAAAAATCGTTAATTGGAAACTGCACAAGATAGTTTGAAGCAACAATAAGTGTAGTAAAAATCATCACAGACACGATAATCACGACTTTAGACATTGATAGACCCTTTAAAACAAAAGTTGTATTTTATACTTTTGGGCTTTAAGATTCCATAAAGCTAAATCTTGTGTGTTGGTTTCTATACCTTTGTCAGATTCTACAAAGAATCGTAGAATCCTTGAGTCTCTTTAAGGCGAAATTCTTTGGATTTGCAAGTATGGGCGTGCGTTGCGTGAGTCTTACCCAAACTTACCCAACTGCTTCGCTGTTTCATTCCTTGCAAGGTCAATTAATTCTCTATCCTTGCAATTCCTTTAATTTAGCTAGAACTTCCGCAATATGTCCCTTGACTTTGACATTTTTCCAAATGTATGCAATCTTGCCTTGAGGATTAATCAAAAAAGTAGAACGAATCACTCCCTCATATTCCTTGCCATAAAGCTTTTTTAGCCCCCAAGCCCCATAACTTTTCAGCACAGATTTTTGCGTATCACTAAGCAAGGTAAAATTTAAAGATTCTTTTGAGATGAAACTTTGATGAGATTTCACGCTATCTGGGCTGATTCCAAGCACCACTGCGCCACGCGCACTTAAAATCTCTAATCGGTCGCGAAAATCACAAGCCTCTGTTGTGCAGCCGGGCGTTTTGTCTTTGGGATAAAAATACACTACCACCCAACTTCCTTGAAAATCTTGCAGAGAAATCTCTGCATTGTCTTGATTTGGCAAACTAAAAAGCGGGGCATTGTCTTTAATTTTTAATTCCATTTTTTAATCCTTTTTTATTTTTGATAATTAATTTTTATTGAAACTTTGCAATCCTCAAAGATTTCCAATTTCGTAATTTTAATCCAAAACTCCTTGATTTGCGGAAAGCGCAAAGGAATCTCGCGGTAAAAATAACTTTGTGCTTCCTCTAGCAATCCAAATTGCCGTGCAAAAGACTCTTTAATAAATTCCCTCAAATCCCGATAATCCAAAAAATCCTCTCTCTTGTCTAAATTCATAGAATCCTCGCATTGTGCCTGTATTTTGGGATTCCATATAAACTCTGCGTTAATTAAAATCTTTTGTGCCTTTTCGCGCTCACTTGGCAGAATCCCAATGATTACTTCTAGGATAAAATCCTCTAAACAAATCGTATATGGTTTAGATTCCAAAACACAATGTGCAGAATCTTGCTTGCTATTATTCAAAGTTAAATTTGACATCAATTTCCTTAATTTAGCAGATTAAAAGAATCCAAAATTGCAGAATTAACCGCTTGATTCATCGCAACAATAATTTGATAAAAATCGCCCTTTTGCACCTTTACTTCTTTCTTAAGAAGTTGGCTAGAATCCTTAATATTCACAATAAGATTAAGCACCACGATTTCTTGTTTTTCATCATAATAAAAATCCAAAAGATTCAACGCAAGAGTTGGAATCCCGCTTTTTAGCTCTTTTACAGGAATATATCCCAAAGGCTTGGAAGCTTTTAACACCAAAGAATCTATCATCAAGGGTAGAGGCTCTATCCATTCATTTCTGACAAAATATTCAATGGCATTTTCATTGATTTTATAAGCAATTCTTTTGTTAGCGATTTTCAAGCTTGCTTCCGAACCAAGATAGACAAAAAAGCTGGGATTCCGCACTTTTTTGCCTGCAAATTGTGTCGGATATGGACTTAAAATCTCTGGCTCTAAGCTCAATTCATAGTGAGTAATTCTTGGCAATTCTTTGCCTAAACAGCCTTCAAAAACAAAGATAAAAATCAAAATAAAAAAAATTTTTGAAATTTTATGGATTGCTTGCATTATATTTCCTTTTTATTCACGTGGTCCTAAAGTTTGCCCTCGCGTGCCAAACAAAAACTCACTAGGTGCGTTAGAAAAATTTTCCATAGAACTTTCTGCCCTTTGCAAAACCTGTTCTAATGTTTTGGAGTTTCGTTCTAAATCATACAGAAGTGGCGTTAAAATTGCACGCAAATTATAATCCCCATTGACAATATCGTGATGAATCGCCTCTCTACTCTCCCCTACACCTTTAATTTCTTTTTGCGCGGAGAGCAAGACATTATCTATTCTTGGTGGCAAGTTTGCCAAACCCGATAGAGCGCGCTCTATGTTGTCTAAGTTCTTATCGCTCAAAAGCCGATTGATACGATTAAGGCTCATCTCCAAGCGGTCAAACACATTTTCTGCCTTACTTCCGACTTTTTCTAGCCAATTTTCTTGTAAGCTCAAAACTGCCTTTTCGCCCTCTTTATAAAACTCTCCTTGCCCTTGCACAAGAGAGAGAAAAGCTCCTCCTGTTAGCCCTTGAGAATCAACAAAAATATGTGCCCCCTCCTTTAAAACAATCTCTTTTTTAATCCAAAGTGTAATCTCTACATCCTCTGCTTCTGTATTGAGTTTATAGCTCTTGACAAATCCTACTGGAAGCCCCAAATATCGCACCTGTGTTTCTGTCCGAATCCCTTTGGGCAAATTCTTGTTATAAAGATAATATTCGTGATAATCCTTAAGATTTCTATCGTATTTTCCCATCCAAAAAACAAATCCTGCCAAAGCAATCAACGAAACAACAAAAAACACACCAAGTAAAACATAATTCAATCGCGCTTCCATAAACCTCCTTAAATCTGATATAAAAACAAATCCAACGATTGTGTTTGTTGTGCCAACTCACGGACACTTCCCTCAAAAAATATTTTTTGATTTTTCAATATTATCATTCTATCCACTGCGCTTTTGACAGATTCCATATCGTGCGTTACCATTACGACACTAATCCCCAATAAATCCCTCAACTCCATAATCAAGGCATCAAAATGTCTCGCGCTTTTGGGGTCTAATCCACTTGTTGGCTCATCTAAAAATAAGATTTTTGGACTCAAAGCCAAAGCACGTGCCAACCCCACGCGCTTCACCATTCCACCGCTTAATTCATTGGGATAAAGTTTGGCAACCTCTGCCTTAAGCCCCACACGCGTAAGCCAAATATATGCTAGAGATTCTATATCACTAGGTCTGAAATTCGTCCATTCCCGCAAAGGAATCATTAGGTTTTCCAACACATTTAAGGAGCTAAAGAGCGCACCAAACTGAAATAATACGCCTATATTTAATTTGCATTGGAGCGTATCTTTGGGATTGAGATTCCAAATATTTTGACCCAAAATCCTCACCTCACCACTTGTGGGTTGTTTTAGAAAAATCATTGTATTAAGCAAGGTGCTTTTTCCGCTCCCACTTCCACCAAGCAAAGCAAAAATTTCTTTTCTACGGATATTAAAGGAGATTCTATCGTGAATGATACGCGTCCCATAAGTCGTTGTAAGATTACGAATCTCTATAATATTTTGGAAGTTTGCATTTGTTTGTGATTCCATTTACCAACCTATTTGCGTAAAAATTACCGAGCATAATGCGTCAAATGCAATCACACAAAAAATAGATTCTACCACACTTTTAGTTGTATGGATTCCAATACTGCGCGTGTCTTTTGCTACGATGAATCCGTGATAACAACCAATAAGCGCGATAATTAACCCAAAAAATGGGGCTTTGAGAAATCCTATCCAAAAATGTCGCATTTCAACCATTTGCAAAAATCGCTCCACAAACTGCTCGCTACTGATTCCTAATTGCATAGAAGAAACAAGCATTGCACCAACTAATCCAAAAATATCTGCAATAAAGACCACAAGAGGTAGCGCGACACATAGCGCAATGACACGAGGTAGCACCAAGAAATTTATAGGATTAAATCCCATCACATTCATTGCATCAATTTCTTGTGTCGCACGCATCATTCCAATCTCCGCACTAAAGGCAGACGCGCTGCGCCCTGCAATGATGATTGCCGTGATGATTGGTGCCATTTCGCGCAAAGTCAGCATAGAGCTCATCTCCACAATTAAAATGCTTGCCCCAAATTGCGCAAGCTGGAGACTGCCTTGATAGGCAACCACGATTCCAATCAGAAAGCAAGCCAAAGAGACAATCGGAATCGCTTTAATCAATGCTTCTTGTACTTGGAAAAACAAGGCTTTTAGACGAATCGTCGCGGGATTAATAAAACCCACTAAAAGGCGATAAATCATTTCACCCAAGAAACCAAAGGTTATTAGTGCGTAATTACTCCAATTTTTTAGAATCTTAAAGGTGTCCAAATGCCAGCGGATTAATTCCTCTGTAATTGCTGACTTATCGGGCATTTTCTTTTCTTGCAAAAGCGCAAAAATCCGCTGTGTTTTGGGGGAAAGAAAGAGTGCATTTTGCGAATCCTCAAGTCTAATTTTTCCCTTTTGCTTCAAATCCTCCAACCAACGCAACAAAACTTCCCCACCACAAAAATCCAAATCAAAATCTTTTCTTAATAAAATATGAACTTTTATGTTTTGTGATTCTTTACCCCCAAAATGTCGCGTAATAGAATCCCAAGTGCTGTCCAATTTATTCAAAACTTGCTTAGAAAGGCTTTTGTCCCAAATACCGCCAAATGTAATGAGGACATTTTCTACTCCTTCATAACGAATCTCCAAACTCGCTAGCATCACACGCCATTTTCAATCATTATTTTTGCTCAAAGACAAAAGGGACACCCCGAATTACTTTGCTAGCAAAAATTTTATCTGTATTTTTGCGCACTTGTGTAAAATCTGTCGCCATTTCTTCTTTGCTCAATTTTCTGTCTTGATAAAATTTGCGTAGAATTTTGATTTTGCCTTTTGTATCGTCTGCTTTAAGTTTTGCGGTTTGATTCATCGCTAATTGTGCCTTAATAAAGGCTTCCTTTTGATGTACAGGCGCAAAAATTAATTTCAAATTCGCTTCTTTTAGTTCAGATTCTATCTCCTCTAATTGTTTGCGACAATAAGGGCAATCCGGGTCTGTTACAACAATATGAGTTGGGAGGTTTTTACCCGTTCCTCTAAGGTAAATGAAATCCTCTTGATTGAAACCTGAAAAAAGTGCGTTGAGTGCCGCTGTATCTTTCTTTTCTTTCGCATTTTCTGCTTTGCGGAGTTCCTCCATAATCATTTTGGAATCCTCCTTGTCTAGGTTCATCATATTACTTAATGCAACAAAATAACTTCCCTCTTGGCTCACAAGTGCCGGAAAAATATCTCCTCCTTGCGTGCGTCCAATCACAAAATATTGATTTTTGAAGCTTTTAAGCGGTTTTTTGAGTTGCACCTTGACTTCCACTCCCGCGAATCCCTGCACGCTTTTTGTAAAATTTTCCTCAAATCCCGCA
>NZ_CATKCB010000042.1:0-3286 GCF_949747025.1 Helicobacter sp. UBA3407
CCTTTTCCAAATCCTCTATGGTATAAATCGGCACAATTCCACTAAGTGCAGAAAAACGTCCAAGATTTTCTTCATTTCTTGCAATCAAAACAACAGGAATTCCCATTGCCAAACAAGGAGATGCGCAATGCAATGCACAAGTAATTACGAGTCTTGCTTCATTTTTGTAAGTTTCTAACAAATCCTCACTACAATGATAAAAGCTCTGCCATTGCAAAGATTGTTCATTAGAAACTCCTTGCTGATTGACACTGATTGCACCCTCACGCAAACCCCGTGGAATAAATTTTAATAAATCCTCTGGAATCCCTACCAAAAATACCTTTGTTGCTTGTGTTTCTTGTTCTTGCGTGCGTTTGGGCAATGTAAGCGTAAGACAACGTGAAAGATAAGCTTCTAATCCTAATTTCTCACAGAATCCTAAAGTCGCCAAATCCCTACAACCTATCGTTTTACCCTCAAAATACCAAGGATAATAGACGATGAAATATTGCAAAAATTTCTGAATTGCGGAAGTAAAATGTGTGCCTACAAAAATAGGCAAAAGGTAGTGATTGGGAATAAAATGTGGGGAATCCGGAAAAGCAAACCAACCCTGCATAACCACAGGAGTTAAAGCATTTAAAGAATTATTCCCCTCCCCCGCACGGGATAATAGCTTATCAGTGAATCCCTATCAAAAAATTCAAAAGTTGTCTTGGGATTCAAAAACAAAAGAGCATTTTTGGTTGCAATCGTTTGGATAAAATCTCCTAGATTGTGATGAGAATACTTAGGAATATGCTTATTATACGAAAGAAGCAAAAAATGACTTGGACGAATAGGTAAATTTGCGTAAGGCAATACAGAATTTCTTAAAGCAAAAATTTCATTTTCCATAGATTTTCTAAGAAGAACTTGCATTTTGGAATCTAAAGAATATAATTTTAAGTGCATTTGTTTTTCTAGATTTTGCAATTTTTGAGCTAAAACTTGCTGTGCTTTTTCTATTTCTGTTAGTTTTAAGCCAAGATGATTATTCACTTTTGTGAGCTTATTTGAAAGTTTAAAATTATTTGCAATATAGGCAATGACTATTTTCTTTAACTTTTCAAAAATCATTAAACTATTTTTTTCCGAAATTCTATCATATTACCTTTTGTTCCTTTCTTTGGATTAGACGAATGATATTTGGAATATGCTTGTAAAGAATCAACAATAGCATTAAAACTAAAGGTGTATGAGTTGTAATATGTGGAATCTCGGGATGCAGGAAAAAGCTAAAACCTATGCCACAAATCACGCCAAAAAGTGAGGCAAGAGAGGAGATTTTTAATAATTTTCCAACCACAAACCACACCACTAAACCTAAAATTGCCTCTAAAGGCAAAAATACCGCGACAACACCAACACAAGTCGCTACACCTTTGCCACCTTCTAGCTTTAAAAAAGGCGAGAAACAATGCCCCACCACTGCCAAAAGTGCCATCATCCATTGTGCTTCAAAGCTAACACCAAACGCTTTGGCAATCATTATAATCACCACGCCTTTGAGTGCATCACTTAACATTGTAAGAATTGCGATTTTTTTAGCAATTTTTGGATTACTTTCTTTTAATGCACGTAAAACATTAGTCGCGCCAATGCTTCCGCTCCCAACTTGGCGAATATCCACACCTCCAAGATATTTTCCATAAAGCAATCCAAACGGAATCCCGCCCACAACATAAGCAAGCGTGTAAAAGATTCCATTCAAACTTGTAAAAAAATCCAAAATCCCCGCTAACAAATACATCAAGAATCCCCTTAAACATCTAAATGTTTCACATCTTTTGCGTGTGTTTGGATATACTCACGCCTTGGTTCTACCTCATCACCCATAAAGAGTGAAAAGACATCACTTGCTTCTGTTTCGTCTTGAATCTCTACACGAATCAAACGCCTATTTTCTGGTGTCATCGTTGTTTCCCAAAGTTGCTCGGGATTCATTTCTCCTAGACCTTTATATCTTTGGATATATGCGCCTTTTTTGCTACTTTCTTCTATTGATTCTAGCATACTCACCGCGTCTTTTCCCTCTAAGAATCCCAAATCAAATTCTTTGATTTTATTAAACACGAAATGCGCTTCTTCAAAAAGTGGGTGCGTAAAAAGCTCATCATCAATCTTAATATCTACCAATCCAGAATCGGTTTGCACATATAAATGCACTTTTTCCTCATCTATCTTTTCGTTTAAAATATTAAATCCAAGCTCTGCGATTCTTTCTTTAATTGTTTCACACAAGGCGTTATTTGGAAGTGCAAGTAAATCACTATTTTCAATCAAGAAGCGTACCACTTCAATTAAAGCAAATCGTTTTTTCAGATTCTGCAAGGTAGAACGATAATGTGCGACAATTTTAAAAAACTCCATCAGTTCTTTTGTCCCAATTCCTTGAAACTCAAAGTTTTCAATTCCATTTTCAATCAAATATTCGCTCAAAGCCTTTTCATCTTTGAGATAAATTTCCTTTTTTCCCTTTTTGAAGCGATAAAGTGGCGGCTGGGCAATATACAAATAACCCGCTTCAATGATACCTTTTAAATAGCGAAAAAAGAAAGTCATCAAAAGCGTTTGAATATGGCTTCCATCTACATCAGCATCAGTCATAATAATGACTTTATTATATCTTGCTTTTGTAATATCAAATTCCTCTCCAATTCCGCAACCTAAAGCGGTAATGAGATTTTTAATTTCCTCACTTTTTAGAATCTTATCTAGGCGACTTTTTTCTACATTTAAGATTTTTCCTCTTAAGGGAAGAATCGCTTGATAAACCCTATCTCTCCCTTGTTTGGCTGAACCACCTGCAGAATCTCCTTCTACAAGATAAAGTTCGCTAATGCTTGGGTCCTTACTCTGACAATCCGCTAATTTACCCGGAAGTGTGCCTACGCTAAAAGATTCTTTCTTGCGCGTGAGTTCTCTCGCCTTTTTTGCCGCTTCTCTACCTCGTGCGGCTAAAAGTGCTTTTTGCATGATTGCTTTAGCTTCGTTGGGATTTTCTTCAAAAAACTTTGAAATCTTTTCAAAACTAAGTTTCTGTACAATAGGACGCACAAAGGAGCTTCCTAATTTGCTTTTAGTCTGCCCCACAAACTGCGGGTCAATAACTTTTACCGAAACAATCGCAAGTAATCCCTCTCTAATATCATCGCCTGTAATTTTGGAATCCTTTTCGCGTGCATTGGCATTTTCTTCAATATAATTTGTAATCGCCCTAGTCAAGCCCATACGAAATCCTGCTTCGTGCGTTCCTCCGTCC
>NZ_CATKCB010000043.1:0-1371 GCF_949747025.1 Helicobacter sp. UBA3407
CCTGCTCCGATTTGTAAAACAACAGCCATTGAACAATCCTTATGAAACAAAATGAAGCAATTTTACAAAATTTTTCTTTAAGATTTCAAGGAAAGATTAGAGGATAATTTTATTTTAATTATGTTAGAATCTTATCTCAAAACTTTATGTTTTAATTTATTTTAAGGATTAATTATGTTTAAATTACGCACATTACCATTTACCGAGATTACAGGTTTTATTAGTAAAGAAACCTGCGAATATCATCACGGCAAACACCACCAAACCTACATCAACAATCTAAATAATTTGATTAAGGGAACGGAATTTGAAAGTAAAGGCTTATTTGAGATTCTCACAAAATCACAAGGAGGCGTGTTTAATAATGCTGCACAAGTGTATAACCATGACTTTTATTGGGATTGCGTTAGCCCAAATGTAAGCAACAAAAGCTCCGAGCTAGACGAAGCCATCAAAGCAAGTTTTGGAGATATAGAGAAATTTAAAGAAGCATTTTTAAATTCCGCCACTACGCTTTTTGGTTCTGGTTGGTGTTGGCTTGTCTATAACCCTGCAACAAGCAAGCTAGAAATCAAGCAAACAAGCAATGCACAAACCCCCGTAACAGACGGGTTGATTCCTGTGCTTGTCGTAGATGTGTGGGAACACGCATATTATATTGACCACAGAAACGCGCGTCCTGCGTATTTGGAAAAGTTTTTTAGTCATATTAATTGGGAATTTGTCTCTAAAGTATTTGCGGGCGCAAAAGCACAAGGGATAGATTCTGTGAAAAACTACACAAAATCTCTCCACTCTTAAATGGTTCCAAACTTCAAGATTCCATAAGGAATCTTGAATGCTTTTAACACTCCAAAACAATATCAATCTTAAATTAGTAGCAGTTATCACCTTACGCCTCTAGCGCAAAGCTTTGTGTTTTGTTTAAATGGTCTATCGTGTAGAGATTATAAAGATTCTCTACAATCCTTTCTTGTTTTTGCCCTGCAAGCTGGATTGCAAACCCCAAAAATTTTCCATTTTCATTGACTAATCGTTGCACCATTTCTGCACCTATATCTTTTAAGCTCACAATTTCCTCTCCTTGTCGGATTCCATATTCACTAAAATCTATTTTGCTTAGTTCCTCATCACTCTTGCTTCTTGCCTCTAGGCTGATTCCAGCCCTATCGCCCCTTTTGGTAATATAAAGCTCACCTGTCTCATTATAAAGCTCATTTACGAGAATCTCTCGCCCTGATTCAAAGCGAAGTAGAATCCTGCCATCTTTCTCAAGTCTCATAGAAGTTACAGCCTCCGCATCTTGCATAGCCGCTGCGACTTCTTTGCTTAAAATTGGGTCATCAAGCGCATTTTTGATTCTCTCTAGCC
>NZ_CATKCB010000044.1:0-6408 GCF_949747025.1 Helicobacter sp. UBA3407
ACATAACGACCTTCCACCTTGTAGTCTTTGTCAATATTTGCAACTTCTTCAAGCATTGAAGCAACTCTATTTAGCACTTCAAAACCTGCTTGAGGCTCGCTTACTTCGCGCCCACGTAAAAATACGCGGAATCGCACATGCTTATTTTCTTCTAAAAATTCCTTTGCGTGTTTTACTTTATAATTAATATCATTGCTCGCAATCTTTACAGAGAGCTTGATTTCTTTAATTTCAATTTGTTTTTGTTTTTTCTTGGCTTCTTTTTGCTTTTTCTCTTGTTGATAACGAAATTTTCCATAATCCATTATTTTACATACTGGTGGTTTTGCATCTGGTGCGATTAAAACCAAATCCAAACCTTTGCTATCAGCAATCCTTAAAGCTTCTTCAGAGCTAATCAATCCATATTGCTCACCATCGTCTCCTACACAGCGGATTTGTGGAAAATCTATTTCCTCATTGAGGACTATTTCATCATTCTTACTCAAAAGCTAACCTCACGCATTTTCTCCTTATTAAATTGAATAAAATCATCAAAACTTACATCTGATTGTTCTTTGGTGCGACGATTGCGCACTGCTACTTTTCTTTCCTCCATTTCCTTAGCACCTAAAACCGCAATGATTGGCACTCTTTGCTTTTCTGCATTACGGATTCTTTTATTAAGCGTTTCGCTTTTTTCTTCAATTTCTGCATAAACACCAACTTTTAAAAGTGCATTGTGCAATTCTTTTGCATAAGCATTTTGTGCTTCATTGATTGGAATAATAATCACTTGGGTTGGCGCAACAAAAAATGGAAATTCTCCTCCAAAATGCTCTGTTAAAATCGCTACAAATCGTTCAAAACTTCCTAAAATTGCACGATGAATCATCACGGGCTGCTGTGCTGTGTTGTTCTCATCTGTGTAAGTTAAATCAAATCTCTCTGGCAAATTCATATCAATTTGCACAGTGCCACACTGCCACTTTCGCCCAATTGCATCGGTGATTTTAATATCAATTTTGGGACCATAAAATGCCCCGCCCCCCTCGTCAATCTTGTAAGAGATTCCACAGCGGTTTAACGCACCCTTTAATGCTTCTGTTGCTTGTTCCCATACTGCATCACTGCCGATGGATTTCTCTGGCTTAGTAGAAATCTCCATTTCATAGCTAAACCCAAAGGCATTCATAATTTTTTGCGTGAAATCAATGATATTTTCTACTTCACTTGCAATTTGGCTTGGGCGACAGAAAATATGTGCGTCATCTTGGGTAAATTCACGCACACGCAACAATCCGTGCAAGACTCCACTTTTCTCGTGGCGATGTACCACGCCATATTCATAGAATCGCAAAGGCAATTCGCGATAACTACGTAATGCGCTTTGATAGACTTTGATATGCCCAACGCAATTCATAGGCTTGATACCATATTCCACCTCATCAATCGTCGTGAAATACATATTTTCACCATAATTTGCATAATGCCCGCTTGTTTTCCATACTGCACTTTTTAGAATCTCTGGACCGCGCACAGGCTCATATCCCCGCTCAATGAGTGCTTGTGTCAAGAGATTTTCAAGATTGCGCCTAAGCCTAGCTCCCTTGGGCAACCAAATGGGTAATCCCGCTCCGATTTCCTCATCAAAGGTGAAAAGCTCCATTTCCATACCAACTTTTCTATGGTCGCGTTTTTTGGCTTCTTCTAATTGTCTTAAATACTGACTTAAAGATTCTTTGTTTGCAAAAGCAATCCCATAGATTCTTGTTAGCATTTCAGCCTTTTCGTCTCCTCCAAGATAAGCACCAGCAATTTTTGTAAGCTTAAAGGCATTCAGTAATTTTAAAGTTGGCAAATGCGGACCGCGACACAAATCCTCAAAATCTCCTTGAGAATAAATACTCAAAGTCCCATCTCCTAGAGGAATCTTACGAATGACAGCTTGTTTTAAATCATCGTTTTGAAATTTTATGATTGCTTCTTCTCGTTTTAAATGGTATTTTATAATTTTCTCGCCCTTTTTAGCAATTTCTTTCATCTTAGATTCTATTGCAACCAAATCTTCCTCACTGATTTTTTGGTGTATGCGAAAATCATAATAGAATCCCTCTTCTACCACAGGACCAACGAAAAATTGTGCTTCAGGATAAAGTGTTTTAATGGCTTCTGCCATTAAATGCGCACAAGTATGGCGCATAATAGCAAGCGATTCTTCGGAATTATCAAAATAAATCGGCTCACCTTTTAAGCCCAATTCCTCCGCACTTTGTGTATCATAGATTGCGTTATTTGCTTTGATACCAATGATTACAGACATAAAATCTTGCCCTTTAAAATTAAAAAATAAGTATAGATTATAGCAAAAAAATAGACAACTAACGCTTAAAAGATTTTGAGAATTATAAATATTGTTTAATTTTAGATTCTACCACCCCTCCAATGCTTGCAATGTGCGCACTGCTACTGCGTGGTTGGATTCGGCATTGCAAAAATTTAATTCCTAGAGATCCCTATCGCATTCAAGAAAGTTTTGGCGATGGTAAATCCCCTTTACGCGCAGCCAAGATGATAAGCAGAATCGTAAAGCCAACAAAATAATACAAAAAGACGGGAATTGGCAAAGGGTCTCCTGCCGCGTAAGAATGCAACCCAGAGAGGTAAAAATTCACTCCAAAATAAGTCATCAAAATGGAATAAAATGCAATCACACTAAGCGAAGCAAAGACATAAGGATTATCTCCTTTTGGCATAAAACGTGCGTGTAAGACAACAATATAAACGACAATAGAAATCAAAGCCCAAGTCTCTTTTGGGTCCCAGCCCCAATATCTCCCCCAAGACTCATTTGCCCAAACACCACCTAAAAAGTTTCCAATCGTAAGCATTGCAAGCCCTAGAATCATCGCCATTTCATTAATCGTATGTAAAGTCAGAATCGTGCGGTCTAATTCAGGATATTTCGCACTCCTAAAAATAAACAAAAACAAGGTAAGCACACCGAGCATAAAACAAAGCCCCAAAAATCCATAACTTGCGGTAATAATAGAAACATGAATATTAAGCCAATAGGATTTTAACACAGGAACTAAATTGCCAATTTGTGGGTCCATAAATCCCAAATGCGCTACAAAAAGAGAAATTCCAGCCAAAAAACTCGCCATACTTTGCGCCAAATAACTTTTCTTAAAAAACACAACACCGGCAATTCCCGAAGCAAACGCAATGTATATCATAGATTCATACGCATTGCTCCACGGCGCGTGTCCTCCCACATACCAGCGCACACCAAGTGCCGTTGCGTGCAATAATACCAAAAGTGAAATCGCCCAATAAAGCACACGACTTGCCAAAACATCTGCTTTTTTATGCCGGAAAATCTGCACAAGCACCACAGCAAAAAGCAAAATTCCACAAACCAAATAAAGCGGCATAAGGTTTTTAAAAAGATTATAGTGATTCAAAAAGATTTCCAAATCAATTTGCGTTTGTGGCGGAATCAAATTTGCACCAAATTTTTGCTGAATCTTCTCTAGTGCATCAAGTGCCAAATCTGCATTTTCCCATTTATTCTCCACTAAACCATAATGGAAACTATTAAAATACGCTCCAAAAAGCTTTTGAAGCTGACTTGCGCTCTCTTTATCAAAACTAGCAATCGCATCACTTGGAGCAAACCACTTGTCTCCCTCACCGCTAAAACTCGGCAAAATGCGTAAAGCTTGTGCAGTATAAATCAGATAAGCAACATTTACACGCTCATCAACATTTATCACATCTTTATCAAACTTATCTCGCATAGCAGGCTTTTTGCGATTCGCTTCTTCTAAATAATTACCAAGTTTATAAGTTCCTCCTACAAATAAATCCTCAAAAGCAATGTATTTTTCTTCTTGGCTTACTCCAATAACTTCTTTAAGCTTTGGAGTGGAAAGTGCAAGCATTTTAACTTTTTTAAACTCATTGGGATAAACCATCATTCCTAAGAATAATTCCATATTATTAAGCCCTAAAAAGCCATCTTTTTTCGTCATTTTATGCACATATTCCATTGCCAAAGTATCCACAGGCTTCATACGTCCGCCAAAATCTTGCACAAGCAATTTCCCAAATCGCTCGGAGTGCTCTTTGCTTTTTTCTTTTAGATTTTTAATCAAATCCAAAATGCTTTCATTGGTGATAGGTGGAATCTCTAATTCTCCTTGCATATGTGGATTTTGAGATTCTATATTTTGCGTCATTTGTTCTGTATCGTTGATATTTTCCCCACTTGCATACAAAGGCATACTCATACTTAACCCCGCAGCAAAGACAATCGCTAAATTTTGGGATTTTAAATAATTGCTCAAGCGCACAAATCTCCCATTTTTTGCAAAAAATTCCCACAAAAGCCCGATAACCAACATCGTATAACCAATATAAGTTGGAATTTTCCCCGGGTCGCGATTAACTGATAAAATCGTGCCTTGCTCGTCTAAATCATACGAGGATTGGAAAAAGCGGAATCCTCCATAATCCAAAACATTATTCATAAAGATTTTATAGGGCTTTTCTACATTGTTTTTTGAGTCAATCACTACAACCTCTGAAGCATACGAAGAGGGACTCATAGAGCCAGCATAGCGGTCAAGTTGAAAATCTTTTAGTTCTATAAAAAAAGGTAATGCCACCACTCTGCTACCCCAATCAAGCGCAAACCTTGTTTCTCCAAGCACAAAAGGAGCAATATTTTCTCCCTTTGTATTTTTGATAATTTCTATTTCTTGACTTTCTCCCTTAAAACTCACCTTGACTTTTAATCTATCAGAATCCATTTTGTCTTTGGCAGGGAGATAATCCAAATACTGCACAGACAAATTATCCCCCTCAAAAGGCAAGGTTTG
Source organism: Helicobacter sp. UBA3407 (assembly GCF_949747025.1). Classification (NCBI taxonomy): domain Bacteria; kingdom Pseudomonadati; phylum Campylobacterota; class Epsilonproteobacteria; order Campylobacterales; family Helicobacteraceae; genus Helicobacter; species Helicobacter sp. UBA3407. The sequence goes on from NZ_CATKCB010000044.1 coordinate 4,866, forward strand.
ATGAAATTTCTTTTGCACTAAAGGCGTGATTGTAGTTGGGAAAAAAGCGCGATAGAATTTGTCCTCTATCTTTGCTAAAATCGTAATAAAATCCTCTTGAGATTCTATGGTATTGCTTCTTTCGCTCTCTCGTATATGCATTACACCTTCAAACCCATAATAACGCGTCATTGCCGCACCAATAAAAATAATAATCAAAGAGCTATGAAACAAAAAGGAAGCGTATTTTTTCCTTTGCCATACGCGCGAGAAAATCAAAATACCTATCAGATTCAACACTAGCAACAAATGCAACAAATCAAACCAAGCAGTATTATAAATCAATGCTTTCGCGCTTGGTGTGCCAAAGTCATTTTCTACAAATGTTGCCACTGCACAGGCACTTCCATAAGTGATAAGCAAAACAAATGTAACAAAAAAACTACAAAATCCTCTCATTATACCATTTACAAACATTTGCATTTGGTTCATATTTTTCCCTAAATTCAAAATAAAAACGTTATTTTACCGAAAGGTTTTTTAGGATTCATTAACAAATGGCAAATGAATTAAAAATTAAATATGAAATTAATGAAGAAAAGAGTGAAAAGCCATAGAGCCTTGAGTTTTGGCTCTATGATAAAACAAAAATTAACCTAAAAATTCGCGCTTGAAATATTCGCGTGAAGCCTTACAAAGCGGGCAAGCCCCGGGAGCTTTTTTACCTCTATGAATATGTCCGCAGATTTCACAAACCCAAACTTCCTCATTGCTACTTTCAAAGAATCCCTCCTCATCTAGCATTTTTTTGAGTTCTAAATATTCTCTTTCGTGCTCCACTTCTACCTTACCAATAGCTGTAAAGAGTCGTGCAATGTCTTTTTTACCCTCTTCTTCGGCGATTTTAGCGAAGTTTGGATACATAATCGTATGTTCATAATTTTCGCCCTCTGCGGCTGTAATAAGATTTTTAGTTGTAATATCCAACTCTTTGCCATCTACAATTTTATGATATGCTTTAAACTCTGCTCTTGCGTGCCATTTTTCATTTTCTGCCGCCTCTCTGAAATGTTTTGCTACTGCGTGCCAGCCTTCCTCTTGTGCTACATCGGCAAACAAATCGTATTTGTTACGCGCCATAGATTCTCCTGCAAAAGCTTTCATAAGATTAACTGCTGTTAAATCTGTGGTGATACAGGTCATTTCTGCTCCACAACAACTAAGTGTTCCGCTACCCACATTTTGCACTTCCACTTCATTGCCACATTTTTGACATTTATAAGTTTCATATTGCCTCATCAACAAATCCTTTAATGAAATTTAGGCTAAAATTATAGCATATTTTTTTTTAATTAATAAACTTTATCCATTAATTTATTTATTCTCACATAATATTTAAAAGGTTTTTCTTGGAATCTTTTTCTTTGCTTTTCTGATTCTATAAGCTAGAGCAAACTTGAAATCAAATTGTTTATAAATCTTACTGCCTATGCTCATAGGGATTCCTTTTGTAAAGAACCAAAGAAAGCAAAAGACAAAATCTTAAGGATTTGGAATTTGAAAG
>NZ_CATKCB010000045.1:0-4090 GCF_949747025.1 Helicobacter sp. UBA3407
AACTCTTTATCCTTTTCTCCGCCATTATCACCCTTTTCAAAACTCTGCCAACAAGTGCGAATTGCGTGCGCACAAATATTTAATTTTGTGTAATTTAAAAGTGTAATTTGCATAGATTATTCCTTAGCTTGAAGTTTTAATCGTTGTGCGTGTGTAATTGCTATGGCAATTGCATCTGTAATATCTAGAGGCTTAATTTCACCCTTAAGCCCCAAAAGTCGCTTTACCATAAAGGCAACTTGTTCTTTTTGTGCCTTTCCATTTCCTGTCAAAGCCTTTTTAATTTGTAAAGGCGTATATTCAGTGAAATTTCCTAACTCTTGTAGAATCTTAAGGCTCAACGCTCCACGAAATTGCGCAAGCTTGATTACGCTTTTGGGATTATACGCATAAAACATATCTTCAATCGCGACGGAATCAATAGAATGATTTTTCAATACCAAATCAATCCCTTCCACAAACTCTAAAATTTGATGTTGCAAGATTCTTTCTTTGATTTTTATCAAACCTGCTTCCACCAAAGAAATTGCATTTTTATCTAATTTTATAATCGCATAGCCACAATTTCTGCTTCCCGGGTCAATTCCTAAGATATTCACTCATTTCCTTAAAATAATTTAAAAAATTGCATAATAATATAAAATTTTTAGTAATTTTGAGATAAAATCGTTCCAAATTTCACGAGTTATTCACATCTTATTCACACCTGTGAATAACTTTAAAGGCAAAAATTTGAATCAGATTTTATTACAGCTTAAAGATGAAATCACAACTTTTGAATTTGAAAATTATATCAATCAAATTACCTATAATGAAAAGTATTCTCGTGAAGATAGAATCGTGTTAAATGCTCCAAATGTCTTGATTGCAAGTTGGGTAAAAACAAAATACGCAGACAAAATTGCTCATCTTTTTGAAATCAATAATGGTTTAAAGCCTGAAATCATCGTGGAAGTTGCAAATTCTAACAAAAAGAAAGAAAACAAAAGTAATGTGCGCAACAAACAAAACAGAACAACAAATCTCAATCCCTCTTTTACTTTTGATTCCTTTGTGGTGGGTAATTCTAATACCTTTGCCGTTAATGTTGCCAAAGCTGTAGCACAAAATCAAAGCATTAAGTATAATCCTCTTGTAATTTATGGAAATACAGGGCTTGGTAAAACACATTTACTCAACGCGATTGGTAATGCAAATATTCTTGTAGGTAAAAATGTCATTTACACCACAAGCGAACAATTTTTGAATGATTTTTTGCTACATATTCGCAACAATACAATGGAACGATTCCGTGAAAAATACCGGGCTTGTGATTATTTATTGATTGATGATATTCAATTTTTGAGTGGAAAGGAACAAATTCAAGAAGAATTTTTTCACACTTTTAATGAGCTCAAAGAAAACAATAAACAAATTGTCCTAACCTCTGACCGCCCACCAAAAGATATGAAAGGCTTAGAAGAGCGTTTGAAAACTCGTTTTACTTCTGGACTTTTAGCAGATATTCAACCTCCAGAATTAGAAACAAAAATCAATATTATTCGCGCAAAATGTGAATTAGATAGAATCCATCTTGATGATACTATTATTCATTTTATCGCGGCAAATATTAATGATAATATTCGTGAAATTGAGGGTGTTTTAGTGAAACTTAGCTTTTCAATGAATGTTACAAATATTCAAGAAATTAGTCTTGATTTCATCAAAGATGTTTTAAAAGAATATATCAAAGAATCCAAAGAAAATGTCAGTATGGACAAAATCATTGACACTGTTGCAAAATACTATAATCTCAAACCCTCGGACATTAAAAGTAAGAATCGCTCAAAAAATATCGTAATTGCGCGTAAAATTGTAATTTATTTAGCTCGCACTTTGACACCTAACTCTATGCCTTATCTTGCAAATTTCTTTGGAATGAAAGACCACAGCACAGTAAGCAAAGCAATGAAAAGTATTCAAGACGAAATCAATAACAATGCAAACTTTAAAACTATCATTGAAGAAATAAAAAATAAAATAAAATGATTCTTTTAAATACAATAAAAACAAAGTTTTGCTAAAATGGTGAATTAATGTGAAATTAAAAAATTTATCTATTCACACAAAAATACGAATTTTAGAAGCTTGTAGCACTTATTCAACAATTCAAGCCCTCTACTAATACTTCTAAAATTTATAAATTTAATTAAGGAGCTCCGTATGAATATCACCATTCCAAATAGTGTTTTAGACAACATTTTTACTTCTTTACAACCTTTTTTAGACAAAAAAGATTCTAGTCAAATCACTTCCCACATTTACCTTGAAACAAAAGACAATCAACTCATTTGTAAAGCCACAGATTTTGAAATAGGACTTTGTGCAATTAGTGATTCTTTAACCATTAACGAACACGGAATCGCAACGGTTAATGGGAAACAAGCATTAGATATTATCAAACGATTAAAAGAAAGTGATGTTAATCTTTATACTCACAACGAAAACCTCCATATTCAACAAAATAAAAGCTCTTTTAAACTTCCAATGTTTAATGCTCAAGAATTTCCAACCTTTCCAGAATACGAAAACCTACCGAAACTAGAAATCAATTCTTTACAATTAATCACTTCAATGAAAAAAATTTTTCCTGTAATTGATATTAATAACCAAAAACGCGAATTAAACGGAGCTCTTTTGGATATTAAGGAATATTCTTATAATTTCGTGGCTACGGATACAAAACGACTTGCAATGGTAAAATTTGACAACGCATCAGGAAATAATCTTGCACTAATTTTCCCAAAAAAAGCAATTACAGAAATTCAAAAATTGTTCTTTGATAATCTTGAACTTTTCTATAACGAAAAAGACATTATCATCAAATCTCAAAATTACATTTTCTTTTCTCATCTTATCAATGGAAAATTCCCAGATTATGAAAAAATATTGCCAAAAGAAGTCGCGACACAGCTTACGATTCCAAAAGCGAAAATTATCGAAGGAATTAAAGTTATTAACTCTGTAACAAATGATGTTAAAATTACTTTTAAATCTAATGAAATTTTATTTGAATCTTTAAGTCAAGATAATTCAGAAGCTAAAACACAAATTGAAATAAATCTTTCTCTTAATGAGGAAATTGAAATTGGTATTAATTCTCGTCATGTTTTGGATTTCTTAATGCAAATCGACACTGCGGATTTCATTTGGGAACTTAATGGTAAAAATGCTCCTTTTGTGTTAAAAAGTGAGAATTTCTCCACTGTTGTTATGCCTATTATTATTTAAAATTTTTTAGAATTACACAATTTAGGAAAAAGATGGAAGATTTAGAATACACAGGACAAAGTATTAAAGTTTTAAAAGGCTTAGAAGCAGTTAGAAAACGTCCGGGAATGTATATTGGTGATACAAATATCGGTGGATTACACCATTTGATTTATGAAGTCGTAGATAACTGCATTGATGAAGCAATGGCAGGATACTGCACAGAAATTGAAGTGATTTTAACCAAAGAAGGCGGAGCAAAGATTTCTGATAATGGGCGTGGAATTCCTGTAGATATTCACCCCACAGAGGGAATTTCAGCCGCTACGGTTGCCTTAACCGTTCTCCACGCGGGAGGTAAATTTGACCAAAAAACTTATTCTGGTGGTTTGCACGGAGTAGGAGTTTCCGTCGTAAATGCGCTTTCTAAAAGCTTGCAAATGACGATTTATAAACACAATCAAATCTATCGTCAAGATTTCGTGCAAGGGATTCCACAAAATGCTTTAGAAGTGATTGGTGAGACAAAACTCAATGGAACAACGATTGAATTTATCCCCGATGATAGTATTTTTGAAGTTGTAAATTTTGATAAAGAAATTTTAAAAAAGAGATTCAAAGAGCTTGCTTATTTAAATCATCAAATTACAATTCATTTTAAGGACGAGCAAAGCGACTTTGACGAAACCTATCACTTTGAGGGTGGATTGTCGCAGTTTATCCATGATATTAACAAAAAACCTTTTATTTCTCCTATTATTGACTTTGAGGGAAGAGATGAAAATGTAGAAGTAGAAGTAGCTTTGGCTTATAATGAAAGTTTTGATGAAAAAGTATTAAG
>NZ_CATKCB010000046.1:0-2563 GCF_949747025.1 Helicobacter sp. UBA3407
AATTTAAATCCGGATAGCATTTTAGCCTTTAGGCGCGGAGTCTATAAAGATATGAATCGTAAGTTTGCCACTATTAAACGCAATGATCCAGACTTTGATAATGTCCAAGCCATCAAAAAACTTATCACTAATGAAGAAGTTGATTTTATCATCAATCTTCACGATGGACACGGATTCTACCGAGAGAAATGGGAAAACTCCATTTTCAACCCTAAAGCTTGGGGACAAACTTATGTGATTGACCAAAAAACTTTAGACAATGTAGCCTTTGGAGATTTGGATTCCATTGCCAAACAAATAGAGTCCAAACTTAACCAACGCCTACATTATGACTTTCATACCTTTGGTGTGCGCAACACAGAAACGCGCATCAAAGATGAAGAGCAGCAAAATTCTCTTACTTTCTTTGCCATTACACACTTAAAGCCCTCGTTAGCGATTGAAACAAGCAAAAACATCACCGAATTACCCCTTAAAACACTTTATCAACTAAGCTCTATTGAAGCACTAATGGAGATTCTAGGAATTGAATTTGAACGCAAATTTGACTTAAACCTAGAAAATGTCGCTCAAAAAATCAACGATTTTGGTAGCGTCAAAATCAACCATAATGTTACCCTTAAGCTAAATGGAATCCGAAGCTTTATCAATTTTGCTCCGCTTTTAGCGCAAAATAATGTTTTTGATTTCACTCACCCTCTTGGACGCGCAAAAAAAACAAAAGAGGGATATGAAATCTATATTGGGCACAAAAGAATCAGCCTGCTAAAGCCTGATATTTTCCCTATGCAATGCAATGTGAAAGAAGTTGAAATAGAGCTAGACAAAGAAGTAGTAAAAGCAAATTTTGGTGAAACTTTAGATTTCCAACAAAATTTCTTAATTCGCGGACAAACAGGTGTGCGCGTCAATGTGATAGGCTATTCTAAAAAAGGAATTGTGAGCGAACATGGGCTTACCATTAATAAAGAAAATATTGATAAGCGATATTCTTTAGACAAAGCAAAAAGTATCTTTCGTGCAGAATTTTATCAAGGTAAAAATTTCTGCGGTATGATTAATTTGCACATAAAAGAATAACAATGCAATCTCAAAATATTCAAGACAAGCAAAACACGGCAGTTGTATTGTTAAATATGGGAGGACCTAATTCTTTATTTGAGGTGAAAACATTTTTACAAAATATGTTTGCAGACCCTTATATTTTGCCAATTAAAAACAATTTTTTGCGCTCAATAGTTGGGAGCTTTATCGTCTATAAACGTTTGGAGGAAGCACAAAGCAATTATCAAAAAATTGGCGGAAAATCACCTCTTGTTGGACATACTTTTCAATTATGTGCAATGTTGCAAACTATGGAATCGCAAATGTATTTTACCTACGCAATGCGCTATACGCCACCTTTTGCGGACATAGTTGCGCAAGATTTAAAAGAACGCAACATTCAAAAAGTTGTGCTTTTTAGTATGTATCCACATTTTAGTTACACCACCACAACGTCCTCAATGAAAGATATTTTAAGGGCATTTAAAGCAAATAAGTTTGCACCAAAAATAATGCAAGTGGAACGTTATTATAAAAACAGAGCATATAATTTAGCAATAGTAGAACGCATTAAAGAGGCATTAGGTGGAGAGGATTGCAGAGATTTTCATCTTATATTTTCTGCACACTCCCTACCACAGAGAAATATAAGCAATGGAGACCCTTACCAAAAAGAAATTTTAGAAAATGTAGAGATTTTAAAGTCACTTTTTAAAGAGTTTGGACTGGAGTTTGCAAGCATAAAAGTCGCTTATCAATCCAAAATTGGACCCATTAAATGGCTTGAACCTAATCTACAAGACATTTTACCCTATTACCAAAATAAAAAAATGTTAATTTACCCGATTTCTTTTACAATAGACAATTCAGAAACAGACTTTGAACTCTCCTACCAATATAAACTAGAAGCGCAAAAATACAAGATTCAAGACTATCGTGTCGCAAAATGTCCCAATAGCGCACAAGATTTTGCAACTTGCATTTTAGAGCTCATTCAAAATGCAAAACCACTTAAAAATGAGTGAGATTTGCACCTCAACCCAAAGCAAACCGCTGCGTTCTTAGGGAATTCTGCATTAGTGAAAAAGGGATTCCCCTCTGTCGTTGTGAGGAATGAAATGACGAAGTAATCCATAATCTAGCATAAATTAAACTTTACAATAGAATCTTTAAGGGCAAGATTCTGCATTATGGATTTGCGCTTGCGACTTCTCACAATGACAAACAATGATACAAAATAAAGATTCTATCCTTTATCCCGCAAATTCAAATAATCCCTCAACTCCTTCTCTAACTTCTCTTGCAAAGATTGCGGGGAGAGAATCCTAATAAATGGCAAAAAGCATTTGGCGAGATTTAAAACCTCACCCTCATAGCTAAAGTGGCATTCTACGATGAAATCCCTTTGCGATTCCTCTATAATTTTATATTTTATTAAGAAATTCTTGCGAAAAATATATTCCCTCGCTTCGTTAGAAATGCACAAACGCACTAAAATAGGATTCTGCGAAATCCAAGC
>NZ_CATKCB010000047.1:0-2119 GCF_949747025.1 Helicobacter sp. UBA3407
GATTCCATTGTATAAATTCTCTTTCAAAATTACACAATTCCCCTTAAGAAATCTTGCACTAAAATATATAATTATGTTAAAATTAAGCTTTACTTTCTAAAACTTTAAGAAATTACAAGGACATTAAAATGAAAAATCCTCTATTTAAATTTTTCTTTAGTGGAATCCTCACAACTTTTATGTTACTTTTTAATGCTTGTTCAGCTTTAAACCCAAATCCTAGCATCAATAGCTCACTTACTCCCCCAAAGAACATTCGTGTATTAAGTGATATTAATACCAATGCTTTTGAATGGACTTCCGTGCAAGACCCAGAAGTCGCAGGTTATTATATTTATCGTAAAAAAGCACAAGAGCAAAATTTCAGCAAAATTGCCACATTAGATTCGCGTTTTATCACACATTATGCAGATAATAAACTAGATGCTAATACCGAATATACTTATCAATTTGCTTCGTTTGATAAGCAAAAAAATGTCTCTCCTTTTTCTGAAACTATCAGCGCAAAAACACATTCTATCAATGCTGTAAGCTATGTAGAGGCTATTAGCAACTATCCAAGAAAGGTAAAAATTATTTGGAATCCTCATCAAGATACGCGCGTAAATGGCTATATTGTTGAGCGCAAAGACAAAAATGGAAATTGGCAAGAAATTGGCAAGATTCAAAATCGCCTGCTTGTAGAATATTTGGACACCAAATTAGACGATGGCACAACCTATGAATATCAAATTCTTGCCTACAACGCCAATGGCTCACGCTCACTTCCCTCTAAAAGGGTTCAAGCTACCACCAAGCCCAAACCTGTGCAAATCACTAATTTTAAGGCAACAAATAATATTCCAAAACAAATCAATTTAAGTTGGAATTTACACAAAAACCCTGAAGTAACTTCTTATAAGATTCTGCGCTCTGGCTTTATTTCTAGCTTTTATACTACGATTGCCACGCTTCCTAGCAACACAGATTCGTATCAAGATTTGATAGGCAAAGATGGCGAACAATATAGTTACAAAATCATTGCTGCCGACAAAGATGGGATTGACAGCTTAGAAACAGGACCCATTAGCGGTTCAACGCTTGCGATTCCTAATGCACCAAATATCACCTATGCACGCATTGAAAATGGTTCTGTTGTACTTAAATGGAATCCCACTGATAATCGCGCCACAGAATATATTGTTTATAAAAAAGATTCCTTATTTTTTGGAGAAACTTTGCGTTACAATAAAGTCCTCACAACGGAATTTATTGACAAAGAAGTTAAGGCGGGCGAAAAATATTATTATCGTGTCAGTGCAATAGATAAGAATGGATTAGAATCCAAAACATCTCAAGAAGTTGTGCTTTCTCTACCTAAATAAGACGACAATGCCACATTTTAAAACTGCACAACTTAAACTCCCCAATCTTCCCTCAAAAGTTACACATTCTTTAGGGGAATTTTGTTTTATGCAAGTGTTTCACTCAACACAAAATCCTCATTTTTCTTTGTTGCAAGTTTATTTCATTCCTAAAGATTCCAAAGAAAAAATCAAAAAATTTTTCCTAGAAATCAAAACGCGCCTGAAAGCCCCCCATAAAACCAAAGAAACTATTGTTCATTTGGATAAAAATTCGCGTATTTCTCCTATTGAAATTATCAAAAGTGCATTAAAAATTTTAATGGATTTTCAAGATTCTATTCTCTCGCACAATTTAAATGGTAAAAGTCAAGCATTAGAGTGCAAACTTCCATTCATTAGAGAAATTGAGGATTTTTTGGATTTTGAAAATCTTTTAAAAACTTTTGCAAGGGAATCTCAAGTATCTAAAAACACAAATTTTCTACCAAAAGTTTGGCTAGAAATCGGTTTTGGTAGTGGGAGGCATTTGTTACATAATGCCAAAAATTATCCAGAGATTCTGCACATTGGTTTAGAGATTCACTCTCCCTCATTGGAACAAGTAGCACGTCAAATTGGGCTTTTAGGGCTTAAAAATATTTTGATTCTTAGCTATGATGCGCGGATTTTTTTAGAAATTTTACCCTCCAACACTTTGGATAAAATCTTTGTGCATTTCCCTGTACCTTGGGACAAACAACCGCATCGTAGAATCCTAAGCCATACTTTTTTAA
>NZ_CATKCB010000048.1:0-7193 GCF_949747025.1 Helicobacter sp. UBA3407
GCAATCCATAATAGCCCGCAATTTGAGGGAATTGCGAGATTCTATGAAATCGCAGGAATCTTAACTCTCTTTGAGCATTCGTCTTGCAAGTTTTTTTGCCTTGACTTCTTCTGCCTCGCGTTTGAGTGAAGCATAAAGTGTATTCGTATGGTCCTCTAGCATTTTTTGGCTATTGGTTGGCTTTTCACCCTCTTTTGGCGCAAGCTTAATGTATTCTCCATTGCTTTGGAGTTCGTGTGCTTTTGCATTGTCTTCACTTTGAATCTTGATGATTCCAAAGAGTTTATCGGCTAAATTGTCTTCAAAAATAGGTGTCATAAGCTCTACGCGACGTTCTAAATTTCTAGGCATTAAGTCTGCGCTCGCAAAATAAATTTGCACTTTAGCGTGCTTGAAGTAGTAGATTCTTGCGTGTTCTAGGTATTTGCCCACGATAGAAATCACGCGGATATTTTCACTCACACCCTTAATACCCGGTCTTAAGCAGCAGATTCCACGCACAATCAAATCTATTTTCACGCCCGCAGCCGATGCCTTATAAAGTGCCAAAATCACATCGGTATCTACGATAGAATTTGCCTTTAAAATAATGCGTCCGTCTTTGCCTGCTTTAGTTTCGTTTTCTATTAATTCCAAAATTTTTGGCTTAATTTGCAAGGGAGCGGCAAGCAAAGTATTGAGTTTGGATTTATGAGAGAATCCTGAAAGATTGTGGAAAAACTTTGTTGCGTCTTGTGTAAATTCCCGCTTAGAAGTCATATAACTAATATCTGTATATATTTTTGCAGTGCTAGGATTGTAGTTTCCTGTGCTTAAATGCACATATTCTCGCAATTCTCGTCCGATACTTTTAATCACAAGGGCAATTTTTGCATGTACTTTAAGCCCCGGAACACCATAGATGACATGCGCTCCTGCGGATTCTAATGCACGCGCCCAATGCAAGTTGTTTTCTTCATCAAAACGCGCTTTAAGCTCTACTAATGCAGTAACTTGTTTGCCATTCTCTGCCGCCTCAATTAACGCCTTAACAATGGGGGAATTTTTCCCTACGCGATAGAGTGTCATTCGGATAGAAAAAACATCGGGGTCTTTTGCCGCACTTTGGATAAAATTCACCACAGGATCAAAACTCTCATAAGGTTGGAACGAAAGAATATCTTGAGAATCTAGCACAGAGAAAATATTTGCATTAGAATCTAGTGGGGGTAAGATTTTAGAAGTGTAGCTTGGGAAAGTCAATTTAGCAAAGTTTTTGTTGCCTACAATCTCCCAAAGAATATTGGAATTCATTGGTGCTTCGCACTCATAAATGTCTTCAGGAGTTACTTTAATATATTGCTCTACAAAGTTTTTTAGCTCCAAATCATCGGTTTTCTGAATCTCTAAGCGGATAATCTCTCCTTTGCGGCGGGATTTCAAACCCTCCGTCATTAGAGCCATAAAGTCATCACCCTCTTCCTCTTCAATCTCCATATCTGCATTTCTTGTAACCCTAAATGAAGTCCAACTCATCACCTTAAAGCCCGGGAATAACTCATTTGTAAATTCTGCAACAATGGAATCTGTATGGAAATAAGTATCACCTAAGCGCACGAATCCTGGTAACATTCGTGAAATACGAGTCATACCAAATTTAATCTCACTTGGATTGTCAATGCTTTGGAGTTTGAGTGCCAAAACATAGCTAAGGTTATTTAAATGCGGAAAAGGGTGTGTCGCATCTACCGCAATTGGCACAACAATAGGATAAAGATGATTGATAAAATATTCTCGCAATTCCTTTTTCTGATTCTTGTCCGCTTCATTATAGGTTTTGATACATAAGCCAAGCTTGCTTAATTCTTCTCTGATTTCAAAATAGCACGCCTCTAATCGTTGTTTTTCTAGTTTCAGATAACTACGAATCTCATCTAATTGCTCTTTTGGCGTCAATCTGTCTGGACCGCTCTCTGTAATGCGCGCACTATAAAGTCTTTTTAAACCTGCAACCCTCACCATATAAAATTCATCTAAATTTGTGCCATAAATAGCAATAAACTTTAAACGTTCTAAGAGTGGATTATTAGAATCCTGTGCTTCACTCAACACGCGCGTATTAAAGCGCAACCAAGACAACTCACGATTGATAAAATTTGCTGGCTTGTTAAAAGTATTTGGTGCCATTTTTACTCCTTTTGCTTAAATTGTTCTTATTTATTATAATAAAATTCGCATAAAACTTACCTTGAAAAAGCAACAATAAGGTTTAAGTTGTAATTTTGTATCATTTGCCTTTAAATTTATTGCGGGATAATCAACGATGGAAAAACTAAATTATAAAGATTCTGGTGTAGATATTGTAGAGGGAAATGCACTTGTTGAAAACCTAAAAGAGCTTGTGAAACAGACTTTTAATCCTAATGTCTTGGGTGGAATCGGCTCTTTTAGCGGGGCATTTTTACTTCCTAACAATTACAAAGAACCTGTTCTTTTAGCTGCAACAGACGGCGTAGGCACGAAACTAAAGCTTGCAATTGATAGTGGAATTTTAGATAGTGTTGGGATTGATTTAGTTGCAATGTGCGTCAATGATTTGATTTGCAATTTTGCAACTCCTTTGTTTTTCTTGGACTATTATGCCACAGGCAAACTCAATAAAGATTCCGCTTTAGAAGTCATTAGAGGAATCACGCAAGGCTGTTTAGAAGCAGAATGCGCGTTGATTGGTGGAGAAAGCGCGGAAATGCCCGGAATGTATCAACACAAAGATTTTGATTTAGCCGGCTTTGCAGTTGGAATCGCAGAACGCGCAATGATGCAGAGAGAATCGCAAGTCAAAGCAGGCGACATACTCATCGCTTTGCCAAGCAGTGGGATTCATTCCAACGGCTATTCTCTTGTGCGCAAGATTCTTTCTTCTCATCATATTGCATTGGATTCCACATTTGAGGGAAAACCACTGATACAAACGCTCCTAACGCCAACTAAAATTTATGTTAAAACTTTCAAAAAACTACAAAACAAAATCAAAGCTCTTGCGCATATCACGGGAGGAGGGTTGATTGAAAACTTACCGCGCGTTTTGCCACAAAATGTTTGCGCAAAAATCATCACAAAAAATATCCAATCTCTACCAATTTTTGATATGCTCTGTCAATATGTAGAGGAAGAAGATAAATACAGAACTTTTAATATGGGCGTTGGAATGGTATTAATCGTGGAAAATAGCGAGGTGGATTCTGTCATTAAAGAATCTGGAGGATATGTTTTAGGCGAGTTAATCAATGGAGAAAAAGCTGTAAAATTTCTTTAATTTAAAAAAATTTATGCTATAATATAAAGATAAACATTGAACTTAAATCTTATTTATGATTAAGTTTTAAGTGTTTCAATTTTATCTACGAAAGTGAAATGATTTCTATGCTTGAAAGTCTAAAAAAATTTTTAAAAGTTTATCCATTACCAATTTTTGTGCTATTGCTTAGCTTTGTAATTTATTATTCTGCTTTTGAAATCATACGCAAAAAAGAAATTACTCCTATTGCTGCAGAAACGGAAGCGGATTCTATGCTTAGCAAAGAAAATAAAATCGCAACAAATATTGCAGAATCACCAACAAAACCTTTCACAGAATCCAATCCAACACAATCACAACAAGAGATGCAGACAACAGAAAATTTATCCGCACAAGAGGTGCAAAATCAGCCAATACAGCCACCAAAAACTTATCTCTCTACAAATGTCAAATCTTTAAATATTCGTCAAGAGCCAAGCACAACTGCAGCTATTGCTGGCAAGCTCACACCAACAGAACAAGTGATTCTTTTGGAAGAGAAAGGTGATTGGATTCTTATTGCAGACGCAGGAGATGAAAAGCCGCTAGGTTGGATTATGAAAAAATTTAGCTATGAAATTACATTTCCAATTCAAGTTCTTTCACAAGAACAAAATATAGAATTGCCAAAATCTCTTGTCGCACCTGTTTCTACGACAGCTAACAAAATCTATGTTACCTCTAATGTGCGTTCTTTGAATATTCGTCAAGAGCCAAATGCAACCTCCGCTGTTATTGGCAAACTAACACCCTCCCATAAAGTAATCCTCTTAGAACAACGTGGGGAATGGATTATGATTGGAACATCTGAAGAGGGTAAAGTATTAGGCTGGATTCTCAAAAGCTATACACAAGAGATTCCAAAAGAAATTATGATTTCAGATACTAAACCCGCTAATGTAATAAATACGGAATCCAACCCAATTCCTGCTATGCCAAGCACACTTGTCCAAACACAAAATAACGCGCCCTTACAACAGACAATAACAAATGCTGCGAATGCGGAAATCCCAAATGTTCAAAATGCAAATACTCCGATTCAAAACACACAGGACACACCCATTTACACTTCCAAAGTTCCGAGTTTAAATATCCGCGAATTACCCTCCACAGACACGCCTATAATTGGGAAATTGACACCCAATGATTCTGTTATTATCGTAGAAACACAAGATGCTTGGGTAAGAATCTTAGATGCTAATACACCTTCTATCAAAAATGGTTGGGTTGTTCGTCGCTCTCTTGTTACAAGACAATAGCTTCAACCTCAAAACGCGACTTTCAAAAGTAAAGGAATCCTATGCAGTTTGCAGTAATTGGCAATCCGATTCATCATTCCCTCTCTCCTATTTTGCACAATTCTGCTTTCAAATCTTTGGGAGTCGTCGGCTTTTATAGTCGCTATTTATTAGAGAATCCCGAAAATTTTTCTAGCCTTAAAAATCTGCATTTAACAGGTGCAAATATTACCGTGCCTTTCAAAGAGATTGCATTTAAATCCTGCAATGAAGTCTTTGGAATCGCACAGGAAATTGGTGCAGTCAATACCCTTGTGTTTGAAAAAGAAAAAATACTAGGTTACAATACAGACGCTTTAGGATTTTATCAATGTATAGAATCCCTAAACCCAAAAAATACTTTAATTATTGGGGCAGGTGGCTCTGCAAAAGCTCTTGCTTGTATCTTAAAAGCAAAAGGCATCTCTACAACGATTCTCAACCGCTCGCAAAGCCGTTTAGAGAGCTTTATTGCATTGGGATTCCACACCGCAACTTTTGAAAACTTCACTCCAAAAGAATGTTTTGACCTCATCATCAACACTACTCCTGCGGGATTGACAAACGATTCTCTCCCCTTAGATTCTACGCTTCTTGCTCCACTATTAGATTCTACCAAGTTTGCTTTTGATTTGGTTTATGGGAGAGAAACACCCTTTCTAACGCTTGCAAAGAGTTTAAATATCCCCCATAGCGATGGCAAACAAATGCTGATTAATCAAGCGATTTTAGCATTTGAAATCTTTATGGAATCGCAAAAGATTCCAATAAACAAAACAATTTTGCGCCAGAGTATGCAAACTGCACTTTAATATGCTACAATAGCTCCATTCTAATTTAAAGGCAACCCTATGCACACCATTATCACTTCGCGACATTTTGAACTAACAGATTCTATTAAAGATTATATTTATCATTTAACCGAGAGTTTGGGAAAATATAATTTAGACATCTTGAGTGTCCGTGTCGTTATTTCCTATCAAGAAAAAAAGGGGCACAAAAAGGGCGAGAAAAAGAAAAAATGTCTTTTCAATATTGATTTGACGCTTTCTTTAGCTCACGCTAACACCGTAGTGATTAATCAAAATGACAAAGACCTTTATGCTGCGGCAGACCTTGCTATCTCGCGTATGCACAAAATCTTGCGTCGTTATCACGATAAAATCCATCACAAGCAAGCAATCCCAAGCGAAACTATTGTGGCAAATCAAATCTTACGCGATGAAGCAAGCGCACACAAGGGTGAGGACGAAATCGTGCCGATGGATTTAGATTTGCACAAGCCTTTGGATATTGAAGACGCGCTAGAGCGTCTTAAAAGTAGCTCGCAACAATTCTTTGTCTTTAACGACAAAGATTCCAAAATGCGTGTCATTTATAAACGAACTGATGGCAAATACGGGCTATACTAAACAAATCTGTCTCGTAGGCGGTGCAGTGCGCGACAAACTCCTATGCCTACCCATCAAAGATAGGGATTATGTCGCGGTAGGTTATAGCGAAAAAGACTTTAGCCATTTATCACGCGTGGGTAAAAGCTTCCCTGTTTTTTTGCGTCAAGATGGCTCGCAAATCGCCTTAGCACGCAGAGAAAAGAAAGTTTCCGCAGGTTATAATGGATTTTGCGTGCAAACAAAGCAAGTCTCGCTACAAGAGGACTTGAAGCGGCGCGACTTGACAATTAACTCTATTGCTCTAGATGAAGCAAAGGGTGAATATTACGACCCCTTTAATGGAATCCAAGATTTAAAAAACAAGATTTTGCGCCACACTTCCGAATCTTTTTGTGAAGACCCTTTACGTGTGCTTAGAATCGCAAGATTTCGCGCACGCTTTGGAATCTGTTGGAAAATCCACCCCAGCACAAAAGTGCTAATTTATCAAATGCGCAAAGAACTAGAATCGCTTGAGCCAAACCGCGTTTATCGCGAAGTAGAATCCGCAATGCAAACCCCCAATACTTCTTTGTTTTTTGAAACACTTTTTGAACTAGGAGTTTTGGATATTATTTTTCCACATCTCTATGCGCTCACCACCTTAAAAGAGGGCAATTTACACCATTTAGAAGCCTCCGTGTTTGCACACACAATGGAAGTTTTAAAAATCACCGAATCGCTAGCAAAAACCCTCCAAGCAACACAACAAATTTCAAACAAACAACTTTTAATTTTGAAATTCGCCGCTTTATATCACGATATTGCCAAACCTTATTGTTATCGCCATTTTGGCAATTCTAGCGGACACGATAAGCAAGAATATATTTTGCCTGCTCTTGATATTTTTATTCCAAAATCTATCCAAAAACCGATGTTGCAACTCATCAAAAACCATACCAAAATTTACAAACTAGACGAAATGCGTCCCTCTAAAATAATAGAGTTTTTTGATTCTTTTTGCAGAGACAAATCCTTGTTAAACCTGCAAATTGCCTTGCTCTTCGCTGACAGAAAAGGGCGCATTGATTTGCAAGATTCCACAACCCAAAGCAAAGATTCTCCTTACGATTCTCTTTCCAATCAAGCTTTTAGACAACGCATACTTCAAACTTTTAATGCACTCAATGCTTATTCTCCCAAGCTCTGGCTAGAATCCCAAAAGAA
>NZ_CATKCB010000049.1:0-6039 GCF_949747025.1 Helicobacter sp. UBA3407
TCATCACAGAATCCTAGCCCAAAATCCCTACAAGATAAGCGGATAATGCGCTCATTCCTCCACTTACAACAAGGATTCCAATGCAAATCAAAAGCCCTCCTGCACACCATTCAATCCACTTAAAATAAGCCTTAATCCATTCTAAAAAATTAAAAGCATAGCCAATGAGTAGTGCGCAAAACAAGAAAGGGAGCGAAAGTCCAAGCGTGTAAATCACAAGCAATGCAATTCCGCTTCCCTCTTCTAAACTAGCTAGGGAAATAATGCTTGCCAAAATTGGACCCACACAAGGCGTCCAACCGAGTGCAAAACTCACGCCAAGCAAAAAGGGGGCGAAAAAGTCTTTCAAAAAAGAAAAGTTGTATTCTGTGCAAAAGTTTTTTGTATAATTTAAAAATGGAATCCTCAAAATTCCTAAGATATGCAGCCCAAAGATAATTAAGATTCCACCTGCAAGATAACGCAAAATAGGGCTTAAAAGAATCCCTCCTTGTAAGATTCTAGCAGCCACTGCACCCAATAGGACAAAAACGATTCCAAATCCCAAAACAAAAAATACTGCGCTTCTTAAGATTCTAAATCGCTTCCTTAAATCCAAGTTTTTAGAATCTTTCATTTCTCGTAGTGAAATTTCAGAGATATACGAGAGATATGCAGGAATAAGTGGCAAAATGCAAGGGCTAATAAAAGTTAGAATCCCTGCGACTAAGCTGATTAAATGTGGAGCACTCTCAAAAAACCCAAACAGTGATTCTTCCACCCTTACACCTTGCAAACCTTAAATTTAATCAAGTAAATTTGGCAACCAAAGTGAAATTTCTGGCACATAAGTAACAAGCCCAAGCCCTAAGAGCAAGACACAGAGCCAAGGAATTACCGAGAGGGTAACATCTTTGAGACTTAAACCCGTAAGCGAGCTTGCTACAAAGAGATTTAAGCCCACAGGCGGGGTTAGCATACCTAGTTCCATATTGACAATCATTGCGATTCCAAAGTGAATCGGGTCAATTCCTAGTTGTAAAGCTATCGGCAATAATAAAGGTGTCATAATCATCACGACAGAGCTAGGCTCCATAAATTGTCCCATAATAAAAAGTGCGATATTCACTAAAATCAAGAATAACCACCAGCTCATATTCATATTCACTAGCGATTCAGCAATCATATGTGGAATCCGCTCACTTGTGAGGAAATGCGCAAACACAACCGCAAAGCCAATGATAAAGAAAATCATTGCTGTGGTAATTGCTGCGTCCAAAAGCACTCCATAAAGCTCTTTTATCTTAATATCTTTATAAACAAAAATAGATACAATGAAAGCATATACTGCACTAATTCCCGCTGCCTCTGTGGCTGTGAAAAGCCCTGCGTAGATTCCGCCAATCACCACAATCACAATGAGTAATGCCCAAAATGCTTCTTTGAATTTAGCCCAACGCTCACTAAATTTTGCAGGTTCTGTCGCTTTGAATCCTAATCGTCTCGCACCAAAATACGCATAAACCATCATCATTCCACCAATCATTACACCCGGAATAACGCCTGCCATAAATAATTTTTCAATAGAAACTTCCGCAGTTACCCCATAAACAATCATTACAACAGAAGGTGGAATCAAAATCCCAAGACTTCCCGCAGAAGTAATCGCCCCTACTGAATAGCTTTTGGGATAGCCTGCTTGGCTAAGAGCCACAAACATTACAGAACCAATCGCAACAACCGTCGCAGGAGAACTTCCACTCACAGCAGCAAAGATAATACAAGCCAAAATCGCACTCATTGGGAGACCACCGGGTAAATGCCCCACAATGCTTCTTGCAAAATCTACGATTCTTTGTGCAGAGCTTCCTTTGCTCATCAAAGAACCCGCCAAAATAAACATTGGAATCGCCATTAAAGCAGGTTTTAAGCCATTAAGCATAATTTCAGGCACACCCATAACATCATAAGAGCTAAACAACAGCATTGTAATTACCGCACTTACCCCAAGAGAAATGGCGACTGGCACACCTACTAATAACAAACCAAACAATACAATTAGCAAAAATGCAACACTCATTAATTCTCCAAATTTTACTAATCTTTAATCACAGAATCGTGAATCATCTCTTCCTCTGCATTTTTTACAACTTTGTCTGCATCTGTCCAAGAAACTTCATAGATTTTTTCTATGGAACGATAAGTTGCTCCTAAAAATGCAATAGGCAAACAAAGGAGAAACACCCACAAAGGCACTTCGTGTAACGCTTCACTCATATAACCAATTTCATAGTTCAAATAGCAAACCATTAAACTAGCATAAAACATAAAGCCTAGAAAAATAGAATTGAGGATATGTGTTAATAGCACACAAGTTTTAGCAAGTGCTGGTGGAAACTTCTCAACTAGCATAGTTACAGAAATATGCACACCCTTTCTAAATCCATACGCCGCACCAAAAAATGCTGACCACAAAAAACAATATCTTGCTACTTCCTCTGCCCAAGTGAGCGAGCCAATCTCTGGATAGAATCCCGCAATGTAACGCACACTCACATTAATTGCGGTAATTGCGATTCCAAGTGCCATTCCAATGACTGCAACATTTTTATTGATTCCTGCAATAATCTTGTCTAAAATAGCAAAAAGCTTATTGACACCAGAATCCTTATGTGCCCACAAAAAAGGTTTCTGAATCATTAATAATAAATTGCGCAAAATAAACCTTTCAAAAATAATCTGCAAGATTATTTTGTATTCAGCGTTTTCTCAATCAAATCTTTGCCGATTAAATCATAAAACTTAGGGTAGATTGCAATCATCACATCTTGCCATCGTTGTTTTTGTGCTTCATCTAACTCATAGATGGTTGTATTTGTCTTATCATCAGCTTTTAATTTATCTAGCAACATTTTTTCTTCCTTAGCACTCTCTTCGCGTTCAAAAATTGTTGCTTCGCGCATTGCAGTAGAAAATTTCTCTTGCAAATCTTGTGGTAATTCTTTCCAAAACTTCTCACTTGCAACAACTAAATATCCCAAATAACCATGATTTGAAATCGTAATAGAGCTTTGCACTTCATAGAATTTAGAATTATAGAGGTTAGAAAGCGGATTTTCTGCCGCATCTACTACACCTGTTTGCAATGCAGAATACACTTCACCAAAAGGCAAAACTTGCGGAATCGCTTTGACAGCTTTTGTTTGTTCTTCTAGCACTTTAGAACTCATAATTCTCATTTTTTGCCCTTCTGCATCACTTGGTTCTATGATTGGTTTTTTGTTTGTGCTAAATTGTTTGAATCCTGCGTCCCAATAATCAAGCGCAATGTAACCTTTACTTGAAATCACATCTTTTAGGATTTTTCCTACTTCTCCATCCATTACTTTATGCAAATGTTCAGTATCGCGGAAAATAAAAGGAACGTCCCAAAGATTAAACTCTTTTGCAAAAGGCGTAAATTTTGAAAAACTAGGTGCTGCAAGTTGCACATTGTTGCGTTTAAGTTCTTGAAAAACCTTGTCATCATCTACAAGTTGTGCTGAAGGAAATACATGCACTTTAATTTTCCCCTCTGTGAGCTCCTCCACTCTTTTGGCAAAGAAATCCGCTGCTCTCCCTTTTGGTGTATTTGCGCTCACAACATGCGCGAATTTCACCTCATAAACCTTATTGGAATCCCCCTTAGCAGCGGCACTAGCTTCTTTATTATTGTCTCCACCGCACCCCATTAATCCAAATACAGCCAAAACTGAAACTAAAAGAATTTTTTTCATTTTCCTAAATCTCCTAACACAAATATTATTCACTCAACCTCTGTGAGATTCTATGTATTTTATACAAAATCTTCTTAAAAGACAAAATCAACTAAACCACTTTGGTGTTTTTAGTGTAGAATTTTGCAACATTATGCACCAAAAATGAATTTTTGAAACAACCTAAAAATTTATTTGTAATTTTTGATTGCTTTATCCAAAATTTCTTTGGCAGCATTTAAATCTTTGTATTCCTTAACTTTCACCCATTTATTTGGTTCTAAAGCCTTATAAGTTTCAAAGAAATTTTTAATCCTATCTAATGTGATTTGTGGCAAATCCTCTAGGCTTTGGATTCTATCGTATCTTGGATCTATCTTACTAATAGGCACAGCAAGGAGTTTTTCGTCCATTCCACTTTCATCTTCCATAATCAAAACACCAATCAAACGCGCTTTAATTACACTTCCAGCCTGCAAAGGATATTCGTTTAGCACCAACACATCTGCTGGGTCTCCATCATCACTTAGTGTATTTGGAACGAAACCATAATTCGCAGGATAAAACATTGCACTATACATTACCCTATCTACCACGACTGCACCAGATTCCTTATCAATCTCATATTTAATGTTACTTCCATAAGGAATCTCAATTATAACATTGAGTTTATTAGGATTCTCTCCTACACTGATTTTTGATACATTCATCTTTTTATCCTTTAATAATTTAAGTAGAATCTCTACTAAATTTTAGATTTAATAAAAGCTTCCATTTCGGAAGTAATTTCCTCAATCGTGCGCTCACCACTGATTTTTTTCAACACAGCTTTTTTGCTATAAAAATCCTGAATCTCCTTGAGCGGTGTTTGATAAACTTCCATACGATTATTGAATACTTCTACATTATCATCTGCACCTCTAGCGCGTCCAAGCACTCTATCACAAGCAGTTTCTCTGCTTACTTCTACTTCAATCACACTGACAAGCTCAATATCTTTTTTGTCTTTTAGAATCTTATCTAGCTCCAACATTTGCTCCACGCTACGAGGATAGCCATCAATGAGCACAATATCTTTCACCGCATTGGCTATCGCATCTACAATTGTTTTGACGACAATTTCAAGCGGCACAAGATTCCCTTTGCTTGTATAGCTCTCAATTAGCTTTCCAAGCTCACTTCCGCTTGCCACTTCTGCACGTAATAATTCCCCAGTAGAATAATGCACAATGCTCTCACTATTATTCTTGCTAATAATCTCTGCGTCCGTAGTTTTACCACTTCCGGGTGCCCCGATGACTAAAAATAACTTTTTCATAAAATCTCTCCTTTTATTGTTTGGTTTCTCTTACTTTGATATGTAGCTCCCTTAATTGCTCCTCACTTGCCTCACTTGGTGCATCTGTTAGCGGACAAGTTGCCTTTTGTGTTTTAGGAAACGCAATCACATCACGGATAGAATTTGCCTTGCAAAGCAACATAATAATCCTATCTAAGCCAAATGCGATTCCGCCGTGCGGTGGCGCGCCAAATTGCAAAGCTTCAAGCAAAAAGCTAAATTTATTTTTTGCCTCTTCCTCGCTAATTCCAAGCAATTTAAACACGCGGCTTTGAATCTCTTCTTTATGAATCCTAATGCTTCCGCCACCGATTTCAAAACCATTTAATACGACATCATAAGCCACAGAGCTAATCTCTTCAACATCTTCTACATCTAAATTTTTGGGCATTGTAAAAGGGTGGTGTAGAGCCGATACACTGCCATCTTCATTGCGTTCAAACATAGGAAAATCCACAACCCATAAGAATCTATAAAGATTCTCATCAATAAGCCCCATATCTTGGGCAATTTTCTGACGCAAACGTCCCATATAATCCCATACGATTTTTTTCTCTCCCGCTCCAAAGAATACAATATCTCCGACTTTTGCCCCTACGCGTTCTATGAGATTTTTGAGATTTGCCTCACTCAAAAATTTAATCAAAGGACCTTTTGCGCCCTCTTCTTTGATTTGGATATACGCCAAACCTTTTGCTCCAAATTTGCGCACAAATTCCTCTGCCTCTCCCAAAGTTTTGCGTGTGAAAAATGTATCGCCTTTTTGCACACACAGGGCTTTAATGCGATTATTTTTGGAATCCTTAGCAATCTTAGCAAAAATCTCATTGCTAGATTCCACAAACAAATCTGACACTTCCACTAAGGGCAACTCATAACGCAAATCTGGTTTATCGCTGCCATAAGATTCCATTACTTCTTTATAAGTATGATGTTCAAAAGGAGTTTGGATTGCGATTCCGCAAA
>NZ_CATKCB010000050.1:0-5757 GCF_949747025.1 Helicobacter sp. UBA3407
AGCAAAAACCATTCATTCTCTTTTTCTTGAAATGTCCGCACAGGCGCACCACTCTCAATATGCGCTAAAAGCAAACTCGCAACCTCTAGCTGCGCCTTTGCTTCTTTGTCTGTGCCGCTTTTTGCGCTTCTAGCAAGTCTTTCTACGCGCTTTTGTAGGGTTTGCATATCGGCAATCAATAATTCTGTCTCAATAATTTCCACATCACGCAAAGGTTCAATGCTTCCCTCTACATGCGTAATGTTGGAATCCTCAAAACAACGCACAATATGCAAAATCACCTCTGTTTCTTTAATGTTTGCCAAAAACTGATTCCCTAAGCCCTCTCCCTTGCTTGCTCCCTTGACAAGCCCCGCAATATCTACAAATTCCACCACAGAATGTTGAATCTTTTGCGGATTGACAATCTTAGCCAACTCCAAAAGTCGCGTATCAGGCACAGGCACGATTGCCTTATTTGGCTCAATCGTGCAAAAGGGATAATTCGCAGATTGGGCATTTTGTGTTTTGGTCAGCGCATTAAAAGTTGTGGATTTACCTACATTTGGAAGTCCTACGATTCCGATTGATAGCCCCATAAAATTTCCTTTATTTTGTCTGATTTAGGATAAACTGCACAACTGCACGAATCCCTGCACCGCTTGCCCCAAAGGGATTCACTCCCCAAGCCTTTTCCACATAAGCAGGTCCAGCAATATCCAAATGCAACCATTTTTGCGTTAGAGATTCCGCTACAAACTCGCCCAAAAACATTCCCGCACTAATTGCACTTCCATAGCGACTAGAGGGAATATTGCACAAGTCTGCTACTTCGGAATTAAACAGCTTCCTTAAATAAGGATTAAAAGGTAGGATTCCGCTTAGCTCTCCTGCCTCAAAGGCTGCTTTGGCAAAGCTTTCTTTTAACTTTTGATTGTATCCCATAATTCCTGTGCTATAATCTCCCAAAGCCACGACACAAGCCCCTGTAAGTGTAGCTAAATCAATCAAAAAATCCGGCTTTAAATCACTTGCAAAGCTTAAGCAATCCGCCAACACCAAACGCCCCTCTGCATCAGTATTGCGCACTTCAATGCTCTTTTGATTCCGCGCAATTAAAATATCATCAGGCTTATATGCATTTCCGCCAATCATATTTTCAGCCAATCCTAAGATTCCATGCACTTCAGCTTGCACGCCTAGTTTTGCCACAGATTCCAAAATCCCAATCACCGCGCACGCACCGCTTTTATCTGATTTCATTGTCGTCATATAATCACCCGGCTTTAAACTAAGCCCACCGGAATCGTAAGTTAAACCCTTGCCAACTAGCACGATTTTAGGCAGATTTTTGCCTTTTGCCACTTTGGGTTTATAACTCAAATGCACAAGATAGGGCTTGTTTGCACTTGCCTTTGCCACTGCCAAAAATGCACCCATTTTTTCTTTCTCTAAAAATTTCTCATCATACACCTTGCACTCTATGCCACATTCTTTTGCGATTCTTTGCGCAAAGTCCGCGACATACTTTGGCGTTGCAATCATTGGTGGAGTATTAATCAACTCACGCACTTGATTGATACTCTCACTCAAAATTTGGGATTCTTTGATGATTTGTGCAAGTATTTTTTGTTCTAACTTCGTAGAGCTTAAATAGATTTCTTGAAGATTGTTTTCACCCTTTTTGCTTTTAAAAGCATCAAACACATAAGAACCAAGCAAAACTCCCTCACAAACCTCTTTTGCCTCTTGTTGTGATTCTACCACAAGTGAAGCAGACTTTACCCGCAACTTTTTAATGCTTGCCAATGCATTGGCAAGCGCATCGCGTATGGCATTTGGAAAGGGATAATTATAGCTCTCAATTCCTACAAAAAATTTCTTGCTTGCTACCAAAAAGCAGCAACCCTCTCCTTTGTAATTTTGAATCTCTAGTGCGTCCTTTTCGGCTTTAGTTAAGGCTTTTGGTAATTTTTTATCGCGCAAAAGGACGATTTCTAGTTCCGCTTGTTTTTTAAGATTTAAGATTTTCATTTTATTTTCCTGTCATTTTTTGTTCAGCTTTTGCTGTGGCTTTGTGCATATAATAATAGATTCCACCACCCAAAATTAACGCAAATGGAATCGCAATATAATAATGCTCCTTAGCATAATGCACGATTTGAAGTAATTGTTCGCCAAAGAAATAGGCTAGCAAAATTGTAATTGCCGCCCAAACAAGCGCACTGATGAGATTAATAAAAGCAAAAGTTTTCGCGCTATATCGTGTAACGCCAATACTCATTGGAATCACCGTGCGCATACCATACAAGTATCTTTGGGCAAAGATAATGGGCCAGCCATATCGTTGCAATAGCAAATGTGCTAAGGCAAATTTACGCCTTTGGGTTTTGAGTTTTTTGTAAATGAATTGCTTATTGTAGCGTCCAATATAGAAATAAACTTGGTCTCCCACAAATCCACCCAATCCTGCTACAATAATTGCAATAGAAATCGTCATATGCCCTGTATGACACATAATTCCAGCCATAATCAATCCAAGCTCACCCTCTAAAGTGCTCCAAATAAACAAAATAATATAGCCGTATTCTTGCAGCCATTGTGTAAATAATTCTTCCATTTGCAAGTTTCTTTTAATAGATTTTATTAAGATTAAGAAGCGGATTTTAACAAAAATTTGCTTAACATTTTCTCTACATTTGCACAACACAAAAGTTTGTTCAATGCAAAAACTACTTTTGCAAATTAAGCTACTAAGATAACGAACGAGCAGTAAATAATGTGCCCTTGCTATGCTTAGAATGAAGCAAAAAATCTTTTAAAATATTCAAATCTTTGCCACTAGAGAGGAACATTTCGCGCCCATTTTCTAGCAAAAACTGCGCCGCTTTTAGTTTCGTTACGATTCCACCTGTGGCAAAGGCATTGTTGGGTGTCGCCTCTGCTTGCAATTCCGCTTGCGAAATTTCTGTTACGATTTTGCGTATTTTTGCGTTGGGATTCTCTTTGGGGTTTTCTTCGTAATATCCGTCAATATCGCTTAGAATCGCCAAAAGCGAAGCATCAAAAAAATGTGTAACATAAGCAGAGAGTTGGTCGTTATCACCAAAACCCAAAAACATCAACTCGCCTGTTGTGGTTACATCGTTTTCGTTAATAATTGGCAAAACCTTGTTTTTTAGCAACACCTCCATTGTGTTGCGCGCATTTTGAGTGCGTTTCCTAGAATCCAAATCATAACCCGAAAACAAAACTTGCGCACTCAAGATTCCATAAGGCTGCAAGGCTTTGGCATAAATTTGCATTAAAAGCGGTTGTCCAATCGCCGCTAAGGCTTGTTTGTTTGCCAAAATCTTTTTGTCCAATTCTAGCGCAGTGAAGCCTGAAGCTACCGCTCCTGAAGAAACTAAAATCACTTCATAAGTTGCACTCAACTCGCTAATTAATTGCGCTAATGCCTCTATGCGCACGAGATTCACCTTTTGATTCTCTACCAAAATCGCACTACCCACCTTAATCACAATTCTATTTTTGCGCATCAAAGTCCTTTAAACAAGAATATAAAAGGAATCGCAAGGATTCTAAATTTTCTCCACTGACACTTGAAACACCAAGCGCAAAAAAGGGCATACTCCAATCATAATCTTTGCCAAAATCTTGTTTGTCCTTTTGTGTAAAAAGACCGCTAGATTCTCTTTGTGTTAATTGGAATTGAAAGGCATTCAAGAATTTTGCGATTTCTTCTTGAACATTCTGCGATTCCGCATTTTGTTGCACATCAAGCCTAGAAAACATAATGCCAAAAGGGCGACGAGAGAGTTCTGCGCTAAAATGTTCTAACTCCGCCCTTAATGTCCCAAACTGCTCTTGCAATGTGCGATAATTTGCTAAATCTAGCACAAAAAGCAAGAATCGTGTGCGCTCAATGTGGCGCAAAAACTCTAATCCCAAGCCTTTTCCCTCACTTGCTCCCCCAATGATTCCGGGAATATCTGCAATCACAAAGGATTGATACTCTCCGACATTGACAATTCCAAGTTTTGGAATCAGCGTTGTAAATTCATAATTCGCAATTTCGGGCTTTGCGTTAGATAACACAGACACAAGTGTGGATTTTCCGACATTTGGAAAACCTACAAGTCCGACATCGGCAATCAATTTCAATTCCAAGCGGATTTGCTTTGCAATGCCTACAAGCCCCTTTTGCGCGTAAGTTGGGCGTTGATTTGTGGCACTTTTAAAATGCACATTGCCTAAGCCACCTTTGCCACCCTCCAAAAATAGAATCTTTTGGGATTCCTCTACCAAATCTAGCAAAAGCTCTCCGCTTTGACTATCAAAAACTTGCGTTCCGGGCGGGACAATAATCACTAAATCCTCACCCTTTTTGCCATATTTATTGCGTCCTTCTCCGGGCTTTCCATTTTGAGCCTTGAAAGTCTTATGTCCTCTAAAATGCGAAAGCGTATCAGTATTTCTATCCACTTGAAAATACACATTCCCGCCCTTGCCGCCATCGCCCCCGTCAGGTCCTCCATTTAGCACATATTTTTCTCTGCGAAACGAAACAGCACCCTCGCCACCTTTGCCGGAAGACACAAAGATTTCAACGCTATCAACAAACATCAAATAACCTTAAAAGTTTAGCTCTAGGATTCCACTACGAATTATGATTTGAATACCAAAATTAAAGATTAATATTAAAATCAAAACCCAAAAAACTATTTAATAAATTAGGCGGAATCCCGAGCGGAATCCCGCTAAAGAAGCTTTAAGAAGCTGGGATAATAGAGACTTTTTTGCGCTCTCTATCTTTTCTTTCAAAAGAAACGATCCCATCAATTAATGCAAAAATTGTATGGTCTTTGCCCATTCCCACATTATTTCCGGGATGCACTTTTGTGCCTCTTTGACGGATAATAATATTGCCCGCACGAACAAACTGCCCACCAAACTTTTTAACACCTAAGCGGCGTCCCGCAGAATCGCGGTTATTCTGGGTGCTACCCTGACCTTTCTTGTGTGCCATTTCAACTCCTTAACAATCTTAAGCCGCGATTTTTACCACGCGCACACGCGTAAAATCTCGTCTAAAGCCTCGTTTTGTTTTGCTATCTTTTCTGCGTCTTTTCTTAAAAGTGATGACCTTTTTACCTCTGCCCTCATTGATGACTTCTAGCTCCACTTTCGCGCCGCTTACATAAGGCGCACCAAGCTTAATGTCTCCGCCATCGCAGATTGCTAAAACTTCGCTCACTTCAACTTTTGACTTTGGCTCAAGGTTTAAACAATCTAGCAAAATAACATCGCCTTCTTGCACCTTGTATTGTTTGCCTCCATTCGCAATAATTGCATACATTATACAATTCCTTAAAATTTGAAGTTCTTTTTATTAAAGCTAATAAAAGTCGGGATTCTATCTAAAATTTCATTAAGATTACTTGAAAGAGATAAAGGGATTCTATCTTTTGTTTATTTGCGGGAGGGTGCGGGGGTCAATGGATTTAATGAGTGATTGTATCTCTTCATTATACATCTCTTGCGTGTAGATTCGCTCTCACATTTTAAATCTTGCTTCAATAATATTAAAAAGCTCGGGCTTGGTGTATTTCCACCGCTGCAAAGTGCGCGTGGTAATGCGTAGGATTCTACCCTTATCTTGTTGTGTGTATTTCATTAAGATTCCTTAATCTACATTTAATGCTTGATTTACTGCTATTCTCTGTATTTCTAGGGCGAATTAAATAAAGCTTTCTCTTGATTTCAAATTACGATAAT
>NZ_CATKCB010000051.1:0-6945 GCF_949747025.1 Helicobacter sp. UBA3407
AGATAGTCTCCCATTTGCGCAGAGAGTTGTGCAGTGGGGGCGTGGATAGCATCTTTGTCAGTAGCGATAGCGCAATCTCCCACGACATAGATATTTGGAAACTCCTCACATTGTAATTGGGGATTGACTTTAATACGTCCTTTTTTGTTTGGAATCTCGGATTTCTCTACGATGTCGCTACCTTTGACACCCGCACTCCAAATAATTGTATTGCCATAGATTTCTTGCTTTTGCCCTTCTTTTTCTACTATGACTTTGCCCTCTTTAATCTCCTTAATGGTTGCACTTGATAGAATTTCTACGCCAAGTGCTTTGAGTTTGGATTCTGCTGTTTGGACAAGATTTTCATTAAAAACAGGCAGGATATGCGGTGAGCGTCCGATACAGGTAACCTTTGGAATTTGTCTATCAATTCCGCAGATAAGGCAAAGCTCTTCTAATTGTGTCGCAAGTTCAGCGGCAAATTCAATCCCTGTAAAGCCTGTGCCACACACAATAATTTGCAAATCTTTTGGGTTTTTTGTATGCACGAATTCTTTAAATTTATTTTCAATATTTTTTGTTAATTTCAATGCGGCATTGAGTGAGGAGAGCTTGTAAGCATATTTATCTACTCCCGCGATTCCAAAATTATCAGGCTTGAAGCCAAGTCCAATGACTAAAATATCATAAGGATATTCTCCACCATTTCCAATGACTTTATTTTCTGTTGGACAGAGACGAGTGATTTTATCCTTGATAAATTCTACTTTTTGTGGGTTTAAAATCTTGCGATAGTAAATTCTTGCTTTTCTTGCACTTAATGTTCCGATTGCTACTTTATGTAACAAAGTTGTCTGATAGTGATAGTCGTGTTTGCTAATCAAAGTAATTTTTGCATTTCCTTGATATTTTCTTTGAAGCCCCAAAGCCACTTTTAAACCACCATAACCCCCACCAATTATCAAGATTCTTTTTGCTTCTTGTCCCATTTCGCGCTCCTTTTTAGACTTGAAAGATTTATCTTAAAATATTATTGTTAATATAATGCTAAAAGGTTAAAAATTATTTTATTTTTTAAGGAAAATATGAAGTTTTTGAATTTTTATTGATTTAGCTGAATAATATTGAAAACAAAAATATAGAAATAGTCAAACTTTTAGTTATAATTAACAGCTTAATTTTATTGTAAAAAGGAAGAAAGAGTTGCAGAATCTCAAACGATATTCTTTAATTGTTGTTATTATCTTAATGCTGTATTTTTTGGTTGCATTTCCAGAAATCGCACAAATTCTTGCCGGAGTTGCAATTTTGCTGATTGGTATGATGAATCTAAGCACGGGATTCAAATCATTTAGCGGGGGACTTTTAGAAAAGATTTTGACAAAATCCACGGATACGCGCTTGAAAAGTATCGTGTTTGGTGTAGTTACTACAATGCTAATGCAATCCTCAACCCTTGTTTCTGTGATTTCTATCTCTTTTCTTTCTGCAAGCTTGATTACTCTTGCGCAAGGAATTGGGATTATTTTTGGGGCAAACTTAGGCAATAGTGCGGGCTCTTGGCTGATTGTTGGATTGACAAGTATTAATATTTCTATCTTTGCGATTCCACTTATTGTATGTGGGACGGTACTAAACTTCCAAAAAGATAAAGTTTTTAAAGGAATTGGGCTAATCTTTGTAGGGCTTGGATTTTTCTTTTTAGGAGTAGATTATATTAAGGGCGGTTTTGAATCTTATAAGGAGATTATGGACCTTTCACGTTTTAATTTTGATGGATTTAAGGGCGTAGTGATTTTTGTTGGGCTTGGTGCTTTGATGACAGGGATTGTGCAAAGTAGCCACGCAACTTTGGCGATTATTATTTCTGCATTAGTGAGTGGGCAGATTGGATTTGAAAACGCGCTAGCTGCTACTCTTGGGACAAGTGTTGGGGGTGTTGTAACAGCAGTGATTGCGAGTTTGAGTGCAAATATTGAAGGAAAAAAGCTTGCGATTGCGAATTGTATTTTTAACTTCAGTATTGCCATTATCGTGATTGCATTTTTTCCTTATTTTGTGAATTTAGTGAATATTACAGCGGGTTTCTTGGGGCTTTCAGAGGACAATGTCGCCCTTAAAACTGCGCTTTTTCATACATTGTTTAATCTTGTGGGCGTGATTTTTATTTCTTTGTTTATCCGACAAATCGTATATTTCTTGGATAAAACGATTAAAGCTCCACGGGATAGAGAAATGGACGCTCCTTTGTATTTGGATGAAAACCTCATAGAATACCCTGATACCGCCATTGACGCCTTGCAAAAAGAATCTATGCACTTATACAATAATGCTTATGCGATGATTGCGCACACGATTGGCTTCAACCGCAGCGATATTCGCGGCAAAGAAAGCTTTGATACGATTGTAAAAACAAAAAAATGGTTTAGCGGAAATGTGGATTTGGATTACCTTTATAAAAGAAAAATCAAAGTCTTATTTGACGCAATTATGGAGTTTTCTACCAAAGCACAAAGATATGTAGAGGACGAAGATAAAAACCAACGCATTTATTCCTTTAAGCTTGCGACACGCAATATTGCAGAAGCCACTAAAAACTTAAAGCTCATTCAAGCAAATATGAAAGTTTATTCCGTTTCATCTAATCCTTATCTTGCAGGACAATACAATGCAATGCGCAAGGATTTAGGAGAGCTTTTGCGCAGCATTGAGGAATTGAAATTAATGAAAGACGAAAGTGCTTATGTGATTTTGAAGCAAATTAGAGCAACGAAAGATATGCCAAAAGAATTTGACAGAAATATTATGAAAGATGTAGAGAATCTCATTGCAGAAGAGAAAATCAGCGCAACGAATGCAACTTCAATCCTGAATGATAGCTCTTTTATTGCAGATATTGCGATGAGTTTAATGGAAGCAGTGGAAGTCATTTTTACCAAAGAAGAATGGTTAGAGACTGCTGAAGAGTCAGAAACAGAACAAAACTAGGGAATCTCGCCTATTCTCTAGTTTTTGAAAATAAAATACTAAGGGTAATTCCTGCCGACAAAATAAACGCAATGACATACAAGCTCACAAGAGGAGGAATCTCAAATCCTACGCCAAACATATGATACAAGGCATTGCATAGGATTTTAATGGCAATGAAAAAGAGCAAGACAATCACAGCTTTTTCTAAATAGATTAAGTATTGCTTCAATGCTTCAAGCACAAAATATAATGCCCTCAAGCCAAGTATAGCAAAAATCATTGCGGAATAAATAATTAACGGCTCTTGTGAGATTGCAATCACAGCTGGAACACTATCAAAGGCAAACATTATATCACTCACTTCTATCACACATAAGCATAATAAGAGGGGTGTTGCGATGATGGAGCCTTTGTCTGAAAATTTGATGTTTGGATTCTCTTGCAGCTTAAGTGCAAGTGTTTTTCTGCTAATAAAAAAATGATGTCCAACAATTTTTGGAAAAACTGAAAAATATTTATAAACAAGTTTATAAGCCAAATGGTTGGAATAATCCTCTATTTCTTCATTATTATTACTCTTTCCAAGCATTGCAAATGCAGTCCAAAGAATAATTGCGCCAAAGACAAGCTGCACCCACGAAGCAAGTAAAAACAGGCTACTCCCGATTGCAACAAAGATGAGGCGGAAGATGATTGCTCCAATAATTCCAAAATATAATACTCTGTGTCTATATTCTTGGGGAATCTTAAACCAAGAAAAGATAGCCATGATGACAAAAAGATTATCCACAGATAAGGATTTTTCTAAGATATAGCCTGCGAAAAATAAAGAAGCCATTTCTTTGCCGTGTTCATAATACACAAATAAACCAAAAAGAATAGAGATAAAAACCCAAAAAATAGACCAAATACTAGCAGATTTCAAGTTCGTAGTTTTGTCTTTGTGTCCTAGAAAATCAATACAAAGTGCAATAATGACAAAGATTGTAAAGACAGCAATTGTATGTAGGGGGAATCCTAAATAATCCATTGAATATCCTAAAAGAAATTTTTGTTAAAAAACCGCTACAATATTTTAAATTACAAAAATAAATATTTGGTAAATGTATTTGCAAGGACAATCTAGTTTTTAAGTGTAGCTTTATTATGACGCTTTTATAATTTTATACTTTAACTTTTTTAGGATATTTATGCGGATTTTGTTTTGTTGTTTAATTTTTTGCGCTCAATTATGGAGTAGTGATGTTGAAAATGCTTTAAAATCTTTAAGTTTGACTCCAAAAGCACAAGAAATGTTGAAAAGTGCAATGGCAGAATTTTATGCCGAGAAACGAGCCTACCAGAAGAATAATTCTCGCATTCGGAATCGCTTATTGCTAGATTTAAAAAGTGGCGTAAAAGTGGATTTAAAGCAATACGAGAAATCTTTTAAAGAAGTGGAGGAAGAATACATTAAAGCAAGGATTGCTTTTTATGTTGCAGTTGCAGAGATTTTAGATACAGAGACTATGGATAAGCTTTTGGAAAAGATTTGGGAGTGGTAAATGTATAAGATTTTAATCGTAGAAGATGATTTGGAGATGCAGAAACTATTGGTGGATTATTTGCGCCAAAGTGGTATGGAAGTTATGGCGACAGATAGTCCTAATACTGCGCTAGAATGGATAAAAAGTAAAGGTGGATTCCATCTTGCAGTGTTAGATATTATGCTACCTGAAATGGACGGCTTAGAGTTGTGTCAAAAAATGAGAAAAATTAGCGATATTCCTATTATTATGTCCTCTGCACGAGCGGATATTAGCAGTAAGATTCTAGGATTTGAGCGAGGAGCAGATGATTATTTGGCAAAGTCTTATGAGCCCATTGAGCTTGTTGCACGCATCAATGCATTATTGAAACGTTGTTCTCAAAACAAAAGCATAAAATATGGAGATTTAGAAATAGATGTGGATAGACGCAAGGTAAATGTTGAGGGTTACAATGTGGAGCTTACGCCTGCAGAATTTGAAATTCTAAACTTACTGATTGCACACAGAGGGAAGCCTTATTCGCGAGAGTCTTTAATGCAAGCGATTTCTAGTATTGCTCCGGATTCCTCTTTGCGAAGCATTGATACACACATTAGGAATTTGCGCGTAAAGCTAGGAGATGACGCAAAAACCCCTAAATATATCCAATCCATTTGGGGAATTGGTTATAAATTTTGCGATTAAGTTCTAAATAAATGGAGCAATAGGATTAAATGAAAGGTAAATTAAGAATCCCAAATCTTATTCCACCACTTTTTGTTCAAATTTATCTTTTATTTATTATTTCTCTTTGCGCCACGGGTGCAATTGTGTATTTCACAAATATGAACAATTTAAAAAATAATGAGGGGGCGATTCTTTCTCAAACAACTTTTTTAGCTCAACAATCTTTAATAGAATTTATTGGCGGTAATACTGCGCAGTTGCGAGAGATTGTGCAAAATAATGATTACAAAATCGTGCGTCAGATTCCAGAGAGTGCAGTCGTATTATTGGAAAGTCAAGATTCTTTTGCCAAGATTAAAATTTTTAAACTCCAAAGCCATTATGGTTTTCATTTGGAATATTTGGAAATGACCTTTGTTGCGTTGAAAGACTATAAAAACGCATTGTCCGCGGATAGTGGCTTGAATATTTGGATTCTTTTAGACTTTTTGATACAGCTTCTCACTTTTGCGATTATTTTGGCGCTTCTCCATCCGCTAAAAGTTTTGCAAAGCGCATTGCAGGATTTTACTAAGGGAAATTATAAGATTAAGATTCCTGTGCCAAAAGAGCCACAACAAGCGGAATTGGCTTGGAGTTTTAATGCAATGAGTGAGAAAATTTCTAAATTAATGATTGCGCGAGAGTTTGTGTTAAGGAATATTGGACACGAGCTAAAAACGCCAATCTCTAAAGCAAAACTTGCTTTGGAAATGATGCCAGACAATCCCCAAAAAGAACTTGTAACAAGGTGCGTAAGTAATTTGGATAATTTAACAAGTCAGATTCTAACCTTTGAAAAAATCCAAGAGGGTGGAGATTTACTTGTGTGGAGTGCATTTGATGCAGAAACATTGATTTTGGAGACTTTGACACATTTATTTATTGAAGAAGAGGAATTGGAGATTGAAATTAAAGAAAATTTTAAAATCTATGGAGATTTGCAGTTTTTGTCTATTGCATTAAAAAATTTAATTGAAAATGCAAAGAAATATAAAAGCAGTGGGAAAATTATTGTCCAAACAGGATTGGAAAAAAGGCTTAATGAGGACACGACTTGGGGCTTGCCATCAGGAGTAGATGAATTTTTTGCAATCAATATTTGTAATTTTGGTGCGCCATTGAAACATTCAATTTCTTATTACTTTGAACCTTTTTCACGTGAGGATTCACATACGTTGATTCAAGGCTATGGGCTAGGTTTAGGGATTTTAAAAGGTATTTTGGAGTTGCACCATTTGGGATTTGGGTATGTCTATGAAATCACAGAATCTCAACCACAAGAAAAAGAAATAGCCAAAATAGGAAAACATTATTTTAAAGTGATGTTTCCAAAAGGAGTAAAATTATGGAAATAATAGGAATTGATTTGGGTAGCAATTCTTTGCGTGGAGTAAGAATGCAAGTTTGCGAGAAAGAATTTCAAAAGGAATTTGCAGTCCTTCAAGAATATGATACGACGGTGCGCACAGCAGAGGGGCTAGAGGATAGCGGAGAAATTTGTGAAGCGGCAAAAGAAAGAATCATTCAAGGTTTGCTTGAAATGAAGTGTGCATTAGATATTACCCCACAGCAAGAAGTGGTTGCGCTAACGACGCAAGCAATGCGTAAAGCGCGCAATCGTGAAAGGATTTTGCAAGAGATTTGGGAGCGTACACAGATTCAATTTCGTGTGATTTCAGGAGAACAAGAGGCGCAAATTACTTCTCTTGCTCCAAAAATTGCTGTGCAAAGAATCGCAAGAGAGAATCCAAAATAC
>NZ_CATKCB010000052.1:0-9905 GCF_949747025.1 Helicobacter sp. UBA3407
AAAAATATTATTAAAAAATATTGCTAAAAATAGGAATGTTTAGTATAATCTCGGCTTCCAAAATATACATCGGCAATTTAATGTTAGATGAGTTCTTTGAAGGAAAAATAATATGGAAAAAATTAGACTTAAGTTAAAAGCGTACGATCATCGCGTTCTTGACAGATCGGTTATCTCAATCGTAGAAGCCGTTAAGAGGACAGGTGCAGAGATTCGCGGTCCTATTCCGCTTCCAACTAAAAAAAGACGTTATACTGTCTTGAAATCTCCTCATATCAATAAAGATTCAAGAGAGCAATTTGAAATCAGAGTGCATACAAGAATCATTGATATTGTTTCAGCAACTCCAGAAACGGTGGATAGTCTGACAAAATTGGATATGGCACCAGAAGTGGATGTAGAAGTCCGTTCAATGGGAAAATAAGGGGTATAAATGGAATTTTTAGTAGAAAAAATTGGAATGAGCAGAACCGTTGCCAAGCCAAGTATTCCTGTAACCTTACTAAAAGTAAAATCTGCAAAGATTTGTGAAATCTTAGAAAGTGGTAAGGCACTTGTTGCTTATCAACAAGGCAAAAGTGTAAATAAAGCTATCGCAGGTCAGCAAAAAAAATATAATCTTGATAAAGAATATAATAAATTTGCAACACTTCAAGTAAGTAATACGGAAGCAGGTGATTTAGATTTATCTATTTTAGAGAGTGCAAAAAGAGTAAAAGTCTCTTTTAATACAAAAGGACGCGGTTTTAGTGGCGTAATGAAAAGATGGAATTTCCAAGGTGGTCCAGGAGCGCATGGTAGTAGATTCCATAGAGCTCCAGGTTCAATCGGGAATCGTGAGTGGCCAGGACGTGTTCAGCCGGGTAAAAAAATGGCAGGACATTATGGCGATGAAAAAGTAACAGTGCAAAACGAAATTATTTCTTTTGACAAAGAACATAATGTACTTGTTTTGAGAGGTTCAGTTCCGGGATTCAAAGGTGCATTTGGTAAGTTAAAGGTTGTGAAATGAGTAAAGCAATTATTTTAGATAAAAACTTGAAAAAAGCTGGTGAAGAACAATTACCAGAATTCTATAAAGACATCAATGCGCATAATCTTTATCTCTACATTAAATCATTTTTGGCGTCGTTGCGTGCAAATAATGCAATGGCAAAGACACGCAGTAGAGTAAGTGGTGGTGGTAAAAAGCCGTGGAGTCAGAAAGGTGGCGGTAGAGCAAGAGCGGGAAGCATTACTTCTCCTGTTTTTGTAGGTGGTGGTGTTGCACACGGACCAAGCAATAACAGAAACTACAATTTGAAAGTAAATAAAAAACAAAAAAGACTTGCATTGCAATATGCTTTATTAGAAAAAGCAAATGCAAATAGTTTATTTATTGTAGATAAGATTCAAATAGAAAGTGGGAAGACAAAAGATGCTTGTGCTTTGTTTAAAGCATTGAATCAACGCAATACCCTTTTTATTTCGCACATTTTTGATGAAAAAACATTTTTGGCATTTAGAAATATTAAAGATTGTTATTTGATTGATGGTGCCGAATTAAACGCTTATCTCGTTGCGACATTTAGGTCTGTAGTGATTGAAAAATCGCTTTTTGAATCTATCACTAAAGAGGGTTAAGATGGCAAGTATTACAGATATTAAATCCATTATGTATACCGAGAAGTCTTTGAAACTTCAAGAGCAAAGTGTTCTTGTTGTGCAAACTTCTCCAAAATTGAGTAAAACACAATTAAAAGAAGTGTTTAAAGAATATTTTGGTGTAACGCCTTTGTCAATTAATTCTTTGAGACAAGAAGGGAAAGTTAAGAGATTCCGTGGTGTTATTGGCAAAAGAAACGACTTCAAGAAGTTTTATGTGAAGCTTCCAGAAGGCGCAAAAATTGAATCTTTGGCAGTTTAAGGAGTAAAAAATGGCAATTAAAACTTACAAACCATACACTCCGAGTAGAAGATTTATGAGCAATCTTAGTTCAGAAAATATTACTGCAAAAGCTAGTGTAAGAAAGTTATTGGTTAAACTTCCTGTGCATGCAGGACGCAACAATAATGGTAGAATCACAAGTCGCCATAAAGAGGGCGGAGCAAAAAAACTCTATCGCATTATTGACTTTAAGCGTAATAAGCACAATATTGAGGGCAAAGTCAGCGCGATTGAATACGATCCTTATAGAAATTGTAGAATTGCATTAATTAACTACAAGGATGGCGAAAAACGATATATCATTCAACCTAGCGGTTTAAAATTGGGAGATACGATTATCTCTGCAGAGGGTGGATTAGATATTCGTCTTGGTTATGCAATGAAGATTAAAAATATTCCAATTGGAACGGTGGTTCATAATATTGAAATGTATCCTGGACGGGGAGGACAACTTGCAAGAAGTGCAGGAGCTAGTGCGCAATTAATGGGTAGAGAGGGTAAATACTCTATTCTAAGAATGCCAAGTGGTGAAATGCGTTATATTTTAGGTGAATGTATGGCAACAATTGGAACCGTTGGAAATGAAGATTTTGCAAATATCTCTATTGGTAAAGCGGGACGCAATCGTCATTTAGGTATCCGTCCGCAATCAAGAGGTGCAGCGATGAACCCAGTAGATCACCCACATGGTGGTGGTGAGGGCAAAACAGGTTCTAGCGGACATCCAGTTTCTCCATGGGGTATGCCGGCTAAAGGCTATAAGACACGTAGAAAGAAAGCAAGTGATAAGTTGATTATCTCAAGAAGAAAAAAATAAGGAAAGTAAATGGCTAGATCAATAAAAAAAGGTCCTTTTGTTGATGAGCATTTAATGAAAAAAGTGCTCAAAGCAAAAGAGGCAAAAGATAATAAACCAATTAAAACATGGTCGCGCAGAAGCACTATTGTGCCTGATATGATTGGCTTTACTTTTAATGTGCATAATGGTAGAGCTTTCGTTCCTGTTTATGTAACAGAAAACCATGTTGGTTATAAGTTGGGCGAATTTGCTCCCACAAGAACTTTTAAAGGACACAAAGGCAGTGTCCAAAAGAAAATTGGCAAATAAGGGAGATTCAAATGAGTAAAGCATTATTAAGGTATATTCGTTTATCTCCTACGAAAGCAAGATTGATTGCAAGGGAAGTTCAAGGAATGAATGCTGAATTAGCGATTGCTTCATTGGAATTTATGCCAAATAAAGCGGCAAGAGTGATTTCTAAAGTAATCGCATCGGCAGTTGCAAATGGTGGCTATGAGGCTGAAAATGTAATTGTCTCTTCTTGTAGAGTAGATGCTGGTCCTGTGCTTAGACGTTTTACACCAAGAGCAAGAGGTAGAGCAACTCCAGTTAGAAAACCGACTTCACATATTTTTGTAGAAGTAGCACAAAAAAGTAAGGATAAGTAATGGGTCAAAAAGTTAATCCGATTGGTCTAAGACTTGGTATTAATAGAAATTGGGAATCAAGATGGTTTCCTTCATTTGCTAGCGCACCACAAAATATAGCCGAAGACCATAAAATTAGAAAATTCTTGAAAAAAGAGCTTTATTATGCTGGCGTGAGTGATATTTTGGTGGAGCGCACCGCAAAAAAAGTTCGCGTAACGGTAATCGCTGCTCGTCCGGGTATTATTATTGGAAAAAAGGGCGCAGATGTTGAAAAACTCAAAGAATCTCTAAAAAAGATTGTTAATAAAGATGTTTTTATTAATATTAAGGAAGTAAAAAAACCACAAAGTAATGCACAACTATCCGCAGAAAGTGTTGCTACACAACTTGAAAGACGCGTTGCTTTTAGAAGAGCGATGAAAAAAGTAATGCAAGGTGCAATGAAATCTGGCGCAAGAGGAGTCAAGGTTCGTGTTTCTGGTCGTTTAGCTGGAGCTGAAATGGCAAGAACGGAATGGTATATGGAAGGTAGAATCCCACTTCATACTTTGAGGGCAAAAATTGATTATGGTTTTGCAGAAGCCTTGACAACTTATGGGAATATAGGTGTAAAAGTTTGGATTTTCAAAGGTGAGGTATTGCAAAAAGGAATCCAAGCAGACAAACAAAGTGAAGAGGGCGAAGAAAAATCCAATCGTCCGACAAGAAAAAGAAGGGGGCAATAAACTATGTTAATGCCAAAAAGAACAAAATATAGAAAGCAAATGAAAGGACGCAATCGCGGAAAGGCATTTCGCGGAACCTCCTTAGCATTTGGTGAATTTGGAATTAAAGCTTTAGAACATGGAAGAATTGATTCACGCCAAATTGAAGCGGCTCGTATTGCTATGACACGTGCAACAAAGAGAACAGGAATGGTTTGGATTCGTGTTTTCCCTGATAAACCTTTGACTGCTAAACCTCTTGAAACAAGAATGGGTAAAGGTAAAGGTGCGGTAGATAAATGGGTAATGAATATTAAACCGGGTAGAATTATTTATGAAATGGGTAGTGTAGATGAATCTCTTGCAAGAAGTGCATTGGCTCTAGCCCAAAGCAAACTCCCTTTTAAAACAAAAATTGTAACAAGAGAGGGTGAAAATGAAATATACTGAGATTAACACAAAAACAATTGAAGAGCTAAATGCTCTTTTGAAAGAGAAAGAGACATTTTTATTTGAGCTAAATTTGAAGTTAAGAACAATGCAGCTTACAAATTCAAGTGAAATAAGAGTTGCAAAAAAGGATATTGCAAGAATCAAAACAGCTCTGAATGCTAAAAGGAGGGCACAAGTATGAGTAATGTGCAACCGCATAAAAGGATTATTGCTGGAAAGGTTGTTACAAAAACTGGCGATAAGAGTGTAACGATTTTAGTAGAAAGGCGCGTTACACATCCAAAATATAGAAAAATTGTTAAAAGATTCAAACGCTATATCGTACATGATGAAAACAATAGCGTAAAAGTCGGGGATGTGATTGAAGCAATTGAATGCAAACCAATTTCCAAAAGAAAGGCTTTCTCGCTTCATAAAGTTGTATCTGTAGGAGTTGAATTATGATTCAAAGTTTTACACGTTTAAATGTTGCAGATAATAGTGGCGCGAAAGAAGTTATGTGTATTAAAGTTTTGGGTGGAAGCAAAAGACGTTATGCAACGGTGGGCGATGTGATTGTTGCTTCTGTAAAAAAAGCACTTCCAAGCGGAAAAGTTAAAAAGGGTCAGGTTGTAAAAGCGGTTGTTGTTAGAACGAAAAAAGAATTGCATCGTGAAGATGGTGCTTTAATTCGTTTTGATGATAATGCCGCAGTGATATTGGATAGCAAAAGAGACCCTATTGGAACGCGTATTTTCGGACCTGTTGGAAGAGAAATTCGTTATGCTAATTTTATGAAAATCGTATCATTAGCACCGGAGGTATTGTAATGGCAAAATTTAAAATTAAGAAAGGTGATTTAGTAGAAATAATTACTGGTGATAAAGAGGACAAAGGAAAGAAAGCAAAAGTTTTACAGGTATTGCCTAAAACTTCACAAGTAATTGTAGAGGGTTGTAAGATTGCAAAAAAAGCTGTAAAGCCAACGGATAAGAATCCTAAAGGTGGTTTTATCAATAAAGAAATGCCAATTCACATTTCAAATGTCAAGAAAGCGGAGGACTAATTTATGTTTGCTTTAAAAACTGCCTACAAAAATGAAATTAAACCAAAGTTGGCAGAGGAATTGGGGATTAAGAATCCTATGCTTTTGCCAAAATTAGAAAAAATTGTAATTAGTGTGGGTGCAGGTATGCATGCAAAAGATACCAAGATTATGCAAAATATTGCCGACACCATTTCATTAATTGCAGGACAAAAAGCAGTGATTACGATTGCTAAGAAGTCTGTTGCAGGGTTTAAAATGCGTGAGGGAATGCCTATGGGAGTCAAAGTTACTTTGAGAGGAAATCAAATGTATAACTTCCTTGAGAAGCTTATCGTGATTGCACTTCCAAGAGTAAAAGACTTTAGAGGAGTTCCTCGCAATGGATTTGATGGGAGAGGAAATTATAGCTTTGGCGTGAATGAACAACTTATTTTTCCAGAAGTCGTTTATGATGATATTATGGTAAGTCATGGTATGAATATTACTTTTGTAACTTCAGCCGCAAATGATAAAGATGCGTTTAAGTTGCTTGAGCTTTTTGGCTTACCTTTTGCAAAAGGAAGAAATAATGGCTAAAAAATCTATGATTGCAAAAGCAGCAAGAGCACCTAAATTCAAAGTTAGAGCATATACAAGATGTTCTATTTGTGGAAGACCACATTCTGTTTATAGGGATTTTGGTATTTGTCGTGTCTG
Organism: Helicobacter sp. UBA3407; assembly: GCF_949747025.1. Classification (NCBI taxonomy): domain Bacteria; kingdom Pseudomonadati; phylum Campylobacterota; class Epsilonproteobacteria; order Campylobacterales; family Helicobacteraceae; genus Helicobacter; species Helicobacter sp. UBA3407. The sequence continues at coordinate 6,239 of NZ_CATKCB010000052.1, forward strand.
TCTCCGTAAAATGGGAAATGAAGGTCTAATACCCGGACTTAGAAAAGCAAGCTGGTAAGGAGAAGATATGGTAAATGATATTATTGCGGATTCTTTGACGAGAATTAGAAATGCAAGTATGAGACGCTTGGATACTACAAACTTATATTATGCGAAAATAATAGTTTCTATTCTTGAGGTTTTTCAAGCAAAAGGTTTTATTGAGGGCTTTAAAGTTATAGAGAAAGACAAAAAACATTCTATTAATGTTGTTTTGAAGTATGACGAAAAAGGACACACTGTAATTAATGAAATTACAAGAATCTCGAAACCGGGAAGACGCGTTTATAAGGGTAGAAATGAACTCAAACGTTTTAAAAATGGTTATGGAACAATTGTTGTAAGCACAAGCAAAGGCGTGATTGCCAACGATGATGCTTATAGGGCAAATGTGGGTGGTGAAGCCCTCTGCAGTATTTGGTAGGAGTATTTAATGTCAAGAGTTGGGAAAAAACCTATTAGCATTCCAAATAGCATTCAAGTGAGCGTAGAAGGGAGCAAAATAGTTTTTAAGGGTGGCAAACTTACAAAAGAGCTAGAGACTTATGGGCGCGTAGGTATTGCATTAAAAGATGGTGAATTAACTTTCGCATTAAATGGTGAAAATGCACAAGCAAAAGCTTATTGGGGAACATATAGGGCTTTAGCAAATAATATCGTAGTAGGTTTGACTGAAGGTTTTACAAAACAATTAGAGATTAATGGTGTGGGTTATAAGGCAGCGGTAAAAGGCAAAGTTTTAGAGCTTGCACTCGGATTTTCTCACCCTATTAACTATGATATTCCAGAGGGTATTGAAATTTCTGTTGATAAAAATCTTGTAACCATTAAAGGTGCAGATAAGCAACAAATTGGGCAGATTGCGGCTGAAATTAGAGAGTTTAGACCACCAGAGCCTTATAAGGGTAAAGGTGTAAAATATACTGATGAGCGTATTATTCGCAAAGCGGGTAAAACTTCTAAAAAGTAAGGATAAATAATGACAAATAAAATTATTAACAAAATAAGAAGTTTAAGATTTAAAAGGAAATTAAGAATCCGTGCCAAAGTTTTTGGAAGTGCTACAACTCCTAGATTAAGCATTTTTCGCTCCAATAGATATTTTTATGCTCAAGCCATTGACGATACAAAAGGCGTAACTTTAGTCAGTGTAGATGGTAAAAAAATGGGTTTAAAAAACAATAAAGAAGATGTTAAAAAAATTGCTGTTGCATTAGCAGATAGTCTTAAGAAAGCAAATATTACAGAAGTGCTTTTTGACAGAAATGGCTATTTGTATCATGGTGTTGTTGCAAGTTTTGCCGATTCTCTCCGTGAGAATGGAATTAATTTGTAGGGGATAATATGGAAATCAATAGAGAAGAGTTTGAAGAATATGTTGTAAATATTGGACGCGTAACAAAAGTTGTTAAAGGAGGTCGTAGATTCCGCTTTAATGCTTTAGTAGTCGTAGGAAATAAGGCTGGATTAGTAGGATTTGGGCTTGGCAAAGCAAAAGAAGTTCCTGATGCAATTAAAAAAGCTATTGATGATGCCTTTAAAAATATCATCAAAGTAAATATTAAAGGCACAACGATTGCGCACGATGTGCAAGAGAAATATAATTCTAGCGTTGTTTTGCTAAAACCAGCAAGTGAGGGAACGGGTGTTATTGCTGGTGGTTCAGTTCGTCCGGTATTAGAAAAGGCAGGGATTAAGGATATCTTGACAAAATCATTAGGTTCAAATAATCCTTACAATGTTGTGCGTGCCACCATTGAAGCCCTTTCCAAGGTTAAAGCGTAAAGAGGAGAGAGTATGGCATTAGAAAATCTAGCACCTGCAAAAGGTAGTGTTAAAAAAATTAAAAGAATAGGACGAGGACAAGGAAGTGGTATGGGCAAAACCTCTACAAGAGGTGGTAAAGGTCAAACTGCAAGAACAGGCTCCAAACAAAAAAGAGGTTTTGAGGGTGGGCAACAGCCTTTGCAAAGACGACTTCCAAAAGTTGGTTTTACAAGTCGTGCAGTTAAACCTTATGTGATTAATGTAGAATTCATTAAAGCAATTATGAAACTAGAAGAAATCACTTTTGAAACCATTAGAGCGATTCATAAGTTTCCGTCTTATACCACAAAAATCAAATTAATTGGTGTAAATGCTAAGAATCTTACATCAAAAATTAAAGATGAAAGAATCACAACGAGCGGACAAAAATAATGAACAAGACAATCGTCAATAAGATTCTTATTACTTTAGGCTTTCTTTTAGCCTATCGTGTATTGGCTTATGTTCCTGTTCCGGGCGTTGATACGACGGTGATTAAAGCTTTTTTTGACAACAATGCCTCCAATGCTTTGGGGTTATTTAATATGTTTAGTGGTAATGCAGTAGAGAGACTTAGTATTATTTCTCTTGGAATTATGCCTTATATTACGGCTTCTATTATTATGGAACTCCTTGCTGCGACATTTCCAAATCTTGGCAAAATGAAAAAAGAACGTGATGGAATGCAAAAATATATGCAAATTATACGTTATACCACCGTTGCGATTACATTGATTCAAGCCATTGGTGTTTCTATTGGATTAAAAAGTTTAGGCACAGGAGCAAATGGCGCAATTATGATTGATATGAATGTTTTTATTGCTATTTCTGCTTTTTCTATGCTCTGTGGAACAATGCTGTTGATGTGGATTGGAGAACAAATTACACAAAGAGGCATTGGCAATGGAATCAGCTTAATTATCTTTGGGGGAATTGTGTCTGGAATCCCAAGTGCAATCGCAGGGACATTTAACTTGGTGAATACAAATCAAATTAGTTGGCTTGTGTTGTTGTTTATTGCTGTGGTTATCGTGGTAACTGTTGCTAGCATTATTTTTATAGAATTAGGAGAGCGTAGGATTCCTATTTCTTATTCTCGTAAGGTAGTTATGCAAAATCAAGACAAACGCATTATGAATTACATTCCTATTAAGATGAATTTAAGTGGAGTGATTCCACCCATTTTCGCGTCGGCTCTTTTAATGTTTCCTAGCACAATTCTGCAAAGTTCTTCTAATAGCATCGTAATGCAAATTGCTGATTTTTTGAATCCTAATGGTTATTTATATAATGTGCTGATGTTCTTTTTGGTAGTATTTTTTGCGTATTTTTATGCTTCTATTGTATTTAATGCTAAAGATATTTCAGAGAATCTTAAACGTCAAGGTGGATTTATACCTGGCATTAGACCGGGCGAGGGCACAGCGAATTTCTTGACGGAAGTTGCAAATAAATTAACCTTTTGGGGTGCTTTATATCTAGCAATTATTGCAACTTTGCCGTGGGTTTTAGTAAAGGCTTCCGGAGTTCCATTTTATTTTGGAGGAACAGCTGTTTTGATTGTTGTTCAAGTTGCAGTGGATACAATGCGCAAAATTGAAGCTCAAATTTATATGAATAAGTATAAAACACTTAGTGCAGTGGGATTATAATGTCAATTGCAATTAGAAAACCACCTGAAATTGAAGCTTTAAGGGCTGCAAATAGAATTGTAGGTAAAACTCTAAATCATCTCAAAAGTCAAATCAAGCCCGGTATTACTTTAAAAGAATTAGACCAAATGGGAGAAGAAATGATTCTCTCCTGCGGAGCAACCCCATCT
>NZ_CATKCB010000053.1:0-6933 GCF_949747025.1 Helicobacter sp. UBA3407
AATAATATAGAATCTAGCGATAATTATGGATAAACTCCACAAGATTGATTGCATTCTCACGCGGCAAATCCGGAAGCATTCCGTGTCCTAAATTAAAAATATGCGCAGAATCTTTCATTAGTTCTAAAATCTCCCGCGCACCCTCAAGCATAGAATCCTCATTATAGATTCTACACGGCTCTAAATTGCCTTGCAAAGCATATTTATGCCCTAATTTTTCTTTTGCAATTCCAAGCGGTGTGCTCCAATCCACGCCAAAGACATCAAATTCTCCGTCTATCCTATCCAAATATCCAGAGATTCCTTTGGGGAATAAAATCACAGGAATATGAGGGTATTTGCGTTTTATGAAACTTGCAATTTGCTTACAATATTTCCAACCAAACTCCAAATACGCATTCTCTTCTAGCGCACTTGCCCACGAATCAAATACCATCACCGCATTCACTCCTGCTTGAATTTGCGATTCTAAATAATGTTTTAGATTGTGTGTAACTTTCTCAAGGATTGCGTGTAGAAATTGCGGATTGGAATACAAAGTCTTTTTAGACTTCGCATAAGTTTTGCTCCCCTCCCCCTCAATCATATAGGTTGCAAGCGTCCAAGGCGCACCACAAAATCCAATCAATGCCCTATCCTTAGCTAGATTTTGGCGCGTTAGAGAAATTGTATCATACACATAATTCAGTCTTTTATATGCTTCATCGCTTAATCTTTCCAAATCATTTTGAGATTCTATTGGTTTTTTAAACTTCGGTCCCTCTCCTGCATAAAATCCCAAATCCATTCCCATTTCTAATGGCACAACCAAAATATCACTAAATAAAATCGCTGCATCTACATTCAAAATCTCCACAGGCTGCAAAGTAACTTCACTTGCTAATTTCGGATTCCTACAAAGACTCAAAAAATCTCCTGCCTGCTTACGCACTTCTTTATATTCGCTCAAATATCTTCCGGCTTGACGCATAAACCACACAGGTGTATAAGGAGTTTTTTTCTTAAAACACGCATCAACAAAAATCATTTTTTCCTCTTTAAATATAAAATATTTCGTTGTATTTTATCTAAGTAATAGTGCATTTATGCTAAAATTACGACTTTTTAGATTGTTTTAATTTTTATTTTATAAAAACAGAATCTAACATTAAGGAAAGGTTTAGATTATGATACTCACCCTTGTAAAGAAAATTTTTAGCAGCAAAAATGACAGATTAATTCGTCATTATCGCAAAGAGATTCGCAAAATCAACTCCCTAGAAGAAAGCTATCAAAAACTAAGTGATGAGGATTTAAAAGCAGCTTTTTTGCAGCTAAAAATTCAAGTTCAAGAAGCACAAGATTCCAAAAAAGCCCTTGAAGAAGTGCTTTATGATTCGTTTGCAATCACAAGAGAAGCAAGCAAAAGAGTTTTAAAACTGCGCCATTTTGATGTCCAACTCATCGGTGGAATAGTGCTACACGAGGGTAAAATTGCAGAAATGAAAACGGGTGAGGGAAAAACTCTCGTCGCCACGCTTCCCGTTTGTTTAAACGCTATGGTTGGCAAAAGTGTGCATATCGTAACAGTCAATGATTATCTTGCACAAAGAGACGCGGAGCTTATGCGTCCGCTTTATGAATTTTTGGGATATTCCGTTGGGGTAATTGTCAGCGGAAATTATGACGATAATGATAGATTACAGCAATATTCTAGTGATATTGTCTATGGCACAAACAACGAATTTGGATTTGATTATTTGCGCGATAATATGAAATATGACTTCCATCAAAAAGTTCAAAAAACACATCACTTCGCAATCGTAGATGAGGTGGATTCTATTTTGATTGATGAGGCGCGCACTCCTTTGATTATTTCAGGTCCTGCCAATCGCACTTTAGATAATTATAAAGCAGCCAATGTTGTTGCACTGAAATTAGAAGAAGAAAAACATTATACTTTGGACGAAAAAAATCGCACGATTCTGCTTACCGAAGAAGGTGTCAATGAGGCGGAAAAACTCTTTGGTGTAGATAATTTATACAGCATTGAAAATGCGATTTTGGCGCACCATTTAGACCAAGCACTCAAGGCAAATAAGCTTTTTAAAAAGGATAAAGATTATGTCGTGCGGGAGGGTGAAGTCGTCATTGTAGATGAATTTACAGGAAGATTAAGTGAGGGGAGACGTTTTAGCGAAGGATTACACCAAGCCTTAGAAGCCAAAGAGGGAGTGCAAATCAAGGAAGAATCCCAAACGCTTGCCGATATTACTTATCAAAACTACTTCAGACTTTATGAAAAACTTGCCGGAATGACAGGAACAGCACAGACAGAAGCAAGCGAATTTTTACAAATTTATAATTTAGAAGTTGTCTCTATTCCGACAAATGTGCCCATTTTGCGTCAAGATTTAAACGATTTAATTTATAAAACAGAGGCAGAAAAATTTAAAGCATTGGTAGCAAAAATCATAGAACTCCACCAAAAAGGACAACCGATTCTTGTAGGGACAGCTTCCATAGAAAAAAGCGAAAAAATCCACGAATTGCTCCAAAAAGAGAGAATTCCGCATTCTGTGCTAAATGCCAAACAGCACGCTAAAGAAGCCGAAATCATCAAAGACGCGGGCAGAAAAGGGGCTGTAACAATCGCTACTAATATGGCTGGGCGTGGCGTAGATATTAAAATCAACGATGAAGTGCGCTCACTTGGCGGACTTTATATCATCGGAACAGAGAGGCACGAATCACGCAGGATTGACAATCAACTAAGAGGACGCAGTGGGCGACAAGGCGACCCGGGAACAAGCCAATTTTACCTAAGCCTTGAAGACCCATTATTAAGGATTTTCGGAAGTGATAAGATTAAAAATATTATGGACAAACTAGGATTAGATGAGGGCGAACACATAGAATCTCATCTTGTTACGCGTTCGGTTGAAAACGCACAGAAAAAAGTAGAAAGTATGCACTTTGAGGCAAGAAAACATTTACTAGAATACGATGATGTTGCAAACGAACAGAGAAAGGCAATCTATCGCGTCCGAGATGAAATGCTAGACCCCAACCACAATATTTCGCACAAAATCATTGAGAATCGCCAAGAAGCTATTACAATGCTTTTACAAAAATGCGAAGTTTTTAGCGAGGAAGATGACTTAGGACTACTTTGTGCCCAAGCGCAAGAAGATTTTAATGCACTTTTAAATCAAGACTCTTTAAAAGAATATTACAAAATAAATCACAACTTTGAAGGCTATATTGAAGAAATTTTATCCCACGATTATGAAGAAAAAATGCAGATATTAGACGAAAAAACGCGTAATGAGATTGAAAAACTCGTCTATTTACAAACATTAGACAACTTGTGGCGCGAACATCTTTATGTAATGGACAATCTCAAAACAGGAATTGGGCTTCGTGGATATAACCAAAAAGACCCGCTTGTAGAATACAAAAAAGAAAGTTACAATCTTTTCTTAGAGCTTGCCGCACAGATTAAATACACTGCAATTAAAATGCTTCAAAAAGTGCAGTTAAAACCCGCAGTTAAAGAAAATGAAAAAGAAGCGGAATTAGCGCGTCAAAAACTAACCAATTCTACCGAAGGCGCAACTTTTGGTAATACAAAAACAAAACCGGTGCGCAATGAACCTTGCCCTTGCGGAAGCGGCAAAAAATATAAAGATTGTTGTGGCAAAAGCGGACCTAAAAGCGGCGTATTAGCAAAACATAAGGAATCCTAAATGCAATCTTCACCTACTGCTCCCACACAGAATGCTAAACTGATTTCTTTTTTGGTGCGTCGCTATTTGCGATTCAATAAGGCGCAACCTTTTATTTCTGTTACCGCAATTTTAGCTTTTTTGGGTGTATGTATTGGTGTGATGGTGCTAATTGTTGCAATGGCATTGATGAATGGATTTGATAAGGAATTTGAGCGCAAATTATTCATTATGAATTATCCTATTACTGCCATAAGTAGCGGATTTGAAGCAATAAACTCTTCTGTGCTAGAGGAAATGGAATCACGCTTTAAACATCTAAGATTCAGTCCCTTTGTGCAAATGCAGGCAATCTCCAAAAGAGGAGCAAGAATGGAAGGCGCAATGATATTTGGTGTGGATTTTGAGCGCGAAAGCAAGCTTAATCCCATTTTCCAAACGGCGTTTGAAAAGACACAAAAAGCCCATCAACAAAATTTTGGCTTGCCTTATGAGGCGAATACATTTGACATTATTGTAGGTAAAACCCTGCAACAACAATATGGCTTGCAGTTAAACTCTAAGCTTCTCTTAATTTTTACGCATTTAACTCCCACAGCAATGAGCCTTACTCCCACAATGAAACATTTTAATGTTGCAGGTATTTTTGATTCTGGATTGATTGCCTATGATAAGGGTTATATTTACACCAATTTAGAATCCCTACAAACAATCAAAGAACTGCCTTATAATGTTTATGATGGAATCCATATTTATTCTGACGATGCACGCAAAGACATTCTTGCCCTACAAAAACATTATCCACAAATTCATTTCGTGGGTTGGTGGGAGCAAAATGGCAATTTCTTCGCAGCTCTTGCTCTAGAAAAACGCGCACTCTTTATCGTGCTTATGTTGATTATTCTTGTCGCTTCGCTCAATATTATTAGCTCGCTTTTGATGACTGTAATGAGTCGGCGCAAAGAAATTGCCTTGCTTCTCACAATGGGTGTAAGTGCAACCGAAATTAAAAAGACTTTTTTGTATTTGGGAAATTTTATTGGCATTAGTGGGATTCTTGTCGGTGGAATCTTGGCAGCTATCATTCTTATATTACTTTCTTCCTTTCCCATTATTTCATTACCAGCAGATGTTTATGGTAGCGACAAATTACCTTTGGAATTGTCTTTAATGGACTTGGGACTAATTCTCATTGGTTCTTTTGGAATCGTTTTTTCCTCTTCTTATTATCCTGCAAAAAAAGCAACACAAATTGACCCCTTGCAAGTTTTGCGCAATGAATAATTTTAAGAAATGCGATTCAAAAAAATTTTTATTGAAATCACAAATTTTTGCGGATTAAATTGCAGTTTTTGCACACCGATGAAGGCAAAAGACACTATGCCTTTAAGCCTTTTTAGCAAGATTATTAGAGAGATTCAACCTTACACCAAGCTTTGCGCCCTGCATATTTTAGGTGACCCCTTAACGCTCCACAATCTTAAAAGTTATTTGGATTCCGCTCAAGATTTAAGGATTGAAATCACGACAAGCGGATTTTACTTAACACCCCAAAATACCGCCCTACTGCTAAACCACCCCAATATCCACCAAATCAACTTCTCCCTAACAAGCGCACTTTACCAAAAAAACAAAGTAAATTTGGATTCCTATCTCACACCCATTTTAGACTTTTGCGCAACACACCAACACCTTCAAAGCGAGAAATTCATTAACCTGCGCCTTTGGAATCTAAATGCAACCTTAAGCGCACCTAGCAAAAATACAGAAATCTATCAAGCATTACAGGACTTCTTTCACCTTGATTTGATTGCCCCCACCAAAACGCGCCTTGCTTACAAGATTCATCTTGTGGGTGCGCCCTTTTTTCAATGGGCGGACGAAAAAGCACCACCGCAACACAAAGAGGGATTCTGCTATGGTGCGAGTAAGCAATTAGGAATCCTCTGTAATGGCGTTGTTGTGCCTTGCTGCTTTGACACCAAAGGAGAGATTCCTCTAGGCAATCTTAACTCCCAAAGTTTAAACGAGATTCTACACACACCGCGCATAGAATCCCTCATTCTTGGCTTTAAAGAAGGGAAACGCATAGAATCTCTGTGTCAAAACTGCTCTTATCTGCCACAACCCACACAGCAATAACAAAGCAGGAAGCGCAAGGTATGCCACATTATAGATTGCTTCGTCCGCTACGCTCCCTCGCAATGACGGAGGGGTAACCATTGTGTCATTGCGAGAAACATGCAGTGTTTCGTGGCAATCCATAACCAAGCATAAAGCAAATAAAATCTCTAAGGCAAGATTTCATTTTTTGCCCCATTAATACTCCATTAACTTTTATTCCGCTATACTTCGCAACCTTAAATCACACAAAGAAGGCATTCTATGCGCTCTCTTACATTCTTGAAAATCCCCCCCCCCCGAAAGTCTCTTGGACCTACTTTGTTTTAGGAGTTAGCCTCTTTGTCGTCTTGATGAATTTCAATCTTTTCTCCTGTCTTTATGGCAATATAGACTTTAAGGACAATCCGCTTTTATTCCTCTCACTGCCTCTAATTTTCTTTGGGCTAGTCTTAAGCATTTTTTCTCTCGTCTTTCTACCCTATTTAAGCAAGCCCCTAAGTATTCTTATCATTCTATCCACCTGTTTAAGTGTCTTTTTTATATCTAACTATGGCATTATCGTAGATTCGGATATGATAAGAAATGTTGTAAAAACAGACGCTAAGGAGGTGGGCGATTTATTGAATGCAAAACTTCTTTTGTTTGTGGTTTTTCTTGGAATCCTCCCTGCACTCCTGATTCTTAGTTGCAAGATTGAATATTTTGGATTCAAAGCACACTTAAAGCACAAACTCCTTTTACTCTCCTTTGGTTTAGTCTTAGCCTTTGGATTCTTTTTAATCCAAACAAAAACCTTGATTCCTTACTTTAGGAGCAATCTACAAGCAAGGGTTTATAACATTCCATTCTATCAATTCTACTCTGCCTTAAAATATTTCAAACAAGATTTTTCCAAACAACCAACCTTTTTGATCTTGTCCGAGAATGCAAAACTTAAGAATCCTAAAGAGAAAAAATTGCTTATTTTAGTTGTGGGAGAAACCGCTAGAGCGGCAAATTACTCACTTGGCTCTTATACGCGCAATCCTGTAAATGAATATACAGAACAAAAGGATATTACCTATTTTAATAATTTCTACTCTTGTGGCACTTCTACTGCGAT
>NZ_CATKCB010000054.1:0-7813 GCF_949747025.1 Helicobacter sp. UBA3407
ATCTTTGAAAGCTAGATTCCAAAACTTTAGCAAGTTTTCCACAATTCTTTCAAATCAAATCACAAAGGTTGCAAAATGGCAAAGAAAAAAGCGCAAATTTTTGAATGTCAGCATTGTGGATTCCAAAGCTCAAAATGGCTCGGAAAATGCTCTAATTGCGGAGCTTGGGAAAGTTTCTTGGAGCTTAAAACAGAACAAATTGAGGTATTAAAGGCAACTTCATCTCCTCTTAGCACCACCAAAGTTACGCCAATTACAGAAGTGCAAGAAGAGGAATTTGTGCGCTTTAGTAGTGGAGAATCAGAGCTAGATATTGTGCTTGGGGGAGGAATCGTGCTTGGGGGAATGTATTTAGTCGGCGGAAGTCCGGGCGTTGGAAAATCTACGCTTTTGTTAAAAATCTCAAGCAATCTAGCCAAAATGGGCAAACAAATCCTCTATGTCAGCGGGGAAGAAAGTGCTTCACAAATCAAACTACGGGCGGAGCGATTAAATGCAGTTTGCGAAAATCTTTTTTTGCTCAATGCAATCAAGCTAGAGGAGATTTTAGGCACGATTTATGCCAATGAACACTCTTATTCTATGGTTGTAATAGATAGTATTCAAACGCTTTATAGTGAGAATATCAGCTCTAGTCCCGGGAGTGTTTCGCAAGTGCGTGAGGTAACTTTTGAGCTTATGCGCCTTGCTAAAGAGCGTGGAATCTGCGTGTTTATCATTGGGCATATTACCAAAGATGGCGCGATTGCAGGACCTAGAATCTTAGAACATATGGTGGATTGCGTGCTCTATTTTGAGGGAGATTCTAGCCGTGAATTGCGATTTTTAAGGGGATTTAAAAACCGCTTTGGCAACACTAGCGAAATTGGAATCTTTGAAATGAAAAGCAATGGTCTAGTTGGAGCAAAAGAGGCTTCCAAGATTTTCTTTAGTCAAAAGACTTCTGCACCCGGAAGTGCATTAAGTGTCGTAATGGAGGGTTCTCGCTCACTTGTTTTAGAGGTGCAAGCATTGGTGAGCGACTGCGCTTATGGTATGCCTAAACGCTCTTCTACGGGATTTGATTCCAATCGTCTCAATATGATTTTGGCTCTATTGGAGCGAAAATTAGAGATTCCGCTGAATCGCTACGATGTTTTTATCAATATCACCGGTGGAATCAAGATTTTAGAAACTGCGGCAGACTTAGCAGTCGTAGCAGCAATTCTATCTAGTTTCCGCAACCGCCCTCTCTCTAATGGAAGCATATTTTTGGGTGAAGTCAGCCTTGTAGGAGACATTAGAGATGTTCCCAATGTAGAAGCAAGACTCAAAGAAGCATTATCTCTTGGAATCTCTAATGCGATTCTACCCAAAAAACCCGCGCAAAAAATCAATATCAAATGTTTTGAAGTGCAAGAAGTTACAAAAATCATTGATTGGATGTAGAGATTCCACCTTTTGCAACTCTTTATTTTTTCTAGATTAGAAAATTAGTTTTAAAATTTACTTATAATTTACGCCCTTGTGTTCTTTTGTGCCTTTACGGCAATCTACAATGTTAATCTCGTTTTAAAGATTCCATTGCAAAAGCAGAATCCCTGCTATTCCTTATGCACATTAAGCGCAGAGAAACTCTGACTTGTCGGCATTATCTCTAATGTATTCACATTGATATGTTTTGGTAAGGTAGCAACCCAATAAACCGCTTGAGCAATATCCTGTGGCGTAAGAGCATTTGCCCCTTGATAGAGCGCGTCTGCTTTGCTTTTGTCGCCTTTGAATCGCACAAGCGAAAATTCACTACCCCCAGCAAGTCCGGGTTCAATATCACTTACGCGCACATTTGTGCCACTTAAATCCGCACGCAAACCCAAAGCAAATTGGCGCACAAATGCTTTACTCGCCCCATAAACATTACCTCCCGGATAAGGATAACTTCCCGCAATTGAACCAATCGTAATGATATGCCCGCTTTTGCGCTCCACCATTTGTGGCAGAATCAAACGCGTGATAAATGCAAGGGCTTTGACATTGACTTCAATCATTCTCTCCCAATCCTCAAAATCACATTTGTCTGCACTTGTCAATCCAAGTGCAAGCCCTGCGTTATTGACTAGAACATCAATTTCTTTGAAATTTTGTGGTAGAGATTCTATGGCTTGACGCAAAGAATCTTTGTCGCAAATATCACAAGGCAGAGCTATACAATGTGGAATCTCTTGCGCAAGGGATTCCAACTGCTCCTTGCGCCTTGCAAGCGCAATGACTTTGTGTCCTTTGCCGCCAAACTCTTGAGCGATTGCACGTCCAAACCCGCTAGACGCACCTGTAACTAATACATTCATTGTCTTTCCTTTGGTGTTGAATATTGCTTGAATTATAGGAAGTTAGTTTTAAAATTTACTTATAATTTACGACCTTGTGTTCTTTTGTGCCTTTGCGATACTGCGTCCTTGCAAGTATTTTTGTAAAAAATGCGTAGCAATCTATAATGTAGAATCTTGCTTTTAAAGTTTCCATTGCAAAGGTTAATTTATACAAGATTACGGGATTATAGATTTGCAAAAGTATGGGACTAAAACTCTACAACAAAGCCACGATTCAAACCTGCAAAATCTTGATAAAACTCCAAACTCTTATGTGGCAAAGTTTGCAGATAAGATTCCACACTTTCTTTTTGATTATAACCCATTTCGCAAATCAAAAACGGAATCTTGCAATCAAAGCTAAGTTGAATAATATGCAATAGCATTTCATAGCCTCTTTTTCCACCAAAAAGAGCATTTTGTGGCTCAAACCTCAACGTAGGAGGTAGAATCTCACCCTCCTTGATATAAGGAGGATTTGCGAGCAACAAATCAAAAGGAATCTTTAATGCCTTATTAAAATCTAAATACGCGCTTCTATGCAAAGTTAAATTCTCCGCTCCAAATCTAACTCTATTAACATAGGCATTAAAAAGGGCTTCGGGTGAAATATCGCTTGCGTGAAATTCTAGTTTAGGATTCTTTGAAGCAAGCAAGACACTGATTGCTCCACTCCCTACACCAATTTCTGCGATTCTTGTGCAAGATTTCCGCACAATCAAATCCAATGCCTTTTGCACTAAAATCTCTGTTTCTGGACGCGGAATCAACGCACCATACGAAACATATAGCTCTTCACCATAAAAGCTCACGCTCTCTACCAAATATTCTATCGGCTCGTGATGACTTCTGCGCAAAATCAATTTTTTAAAAGATTCCAACCAAAAAGGCTGAATCGTTGTTTCAAAATTACAATGCAAAGCAACTCTAGGCTGCCTTAAAACAAACCCAAGTAAAATTTCAGATTCTAAAAGCGGGCGCGGAATCCCTTGTTCTTTTAGCTTTTTTGCGCCATATTTGAGAGCTTTTTGAATACTCCATTGTAATTCCATTGCTTAGACTTCACTTAAACTTTTTGAATATTCTGTGGTTGATTTGCTAGATTTGCACAGCCTAATGCCATTAATCGCGCCATTAAAGGCGGGTGGCTATAAAAAAATCGCATATACAAAGGGTGAGCCAAAGGAAAGGAATTGTTTTCTTTAACAAGAACTAATAGCGCATTTGAGAGGGATTCTGCGCTTGTTAGCTCTGCACCAAATCTATCGGCTGCAAATTCGTTTTGGCAACTTCTCCAATTTACCAACAGCATAAAATACAATCCAATCGGCGAGCTTAAAAGCAACAAAAAGACAATCAATGCGTGCGCACTTCGCTCCAAATTTGCTTCAACAAACAAAGATTCGGGCAAGTTTGCTACCACAAATAATAAAACGCCAAAAAATCCAAGCACAAGCCCTAGCATTTTGTAAATATCGTAATGCTTAAAATGCCCAAGCTCGTGCCCCAAAACAGCAAGAATGGAATCACTTGAAATTTTTTCTAACAAAGTATCAAACAATATCACGCGTTTTGCGCGTCCTAATCCCGCAAAATACGCATTCAATCTCCCATCGCGTCTAGAAGCGTCCATGACAAAAACGCCTTTGCTTTGGAATCCCACACGATGTAATAAAGCAGTGATTTTATCCTGTAATTTTGGATTTTCAAGGGGAGTGAATTTGTTAAACATCGGCGCAATCAAAAGAGGATACAAGAAATTTATCCCAATAAGCAAAACTGCTCCAAAAAGAAACACATAAACTTCCCAAAATCGCACTTCCAAAATAATCCAACTAAAAACAAAAATCAAGATTCCACTCACAATAAGCAATAAAGCAAAAGACTTCAAGGTATCTGTGATAAAAAGCTTCATTCCACCTTTTGCAAAACCAAACTTTTTATCAATAACCAAAGTCTGATAAGCTTCAAAAGGTAAATTCACCAATGCTCCAACAACAAGAAACACGAGCACAAAGACGACAGATTTCATCAAAGGCGATAGCTCCAAAGCCGAATCTAAGGTGGAAAAACCAAAAAGAATCCAAAAACTCATAAGTAAAAAATCTAAACTCACATTATAAATTGCAATTTTTTCACGCACGCTTGCATAATCTGCTGCCTTTAAAAACGCACTAGATTCTAAAATATAAGGTGGTTTGGCTTTTTCTTGTCGGATAAAATTTAACTGCAAAAAAGAAAGAACCAACTTCGGAAAACTAAAGAATAAAGCATAGCACACAATTAAATTCATTTATAAACCTTTCAATGGATTGGATTTAAAAGTTTTCTAGGGCAAACTCCATATCCTTTTCAATCACGCTTCCGTGCGTTTGCCCCTCAAAACTTTTAAAATACGCCACACAAGCACTTTCTTGCGTGATTCTATTTGCAAGAGATTGCGCACTCAAAAAAGACTTTTTCTCAACCAAATGACTTTCTAATTCTCCTTGTGTGATAAAAATCAAAGGGCAACTCTTTAGCCGAATCTCTCTAGGTAGAAAGGAAGCTTCTCCCCACCACAAAGATGGGGAATTAATAAAAAAATGCGTAAAATCTCTGCTCTCTTTAAGCAAAGAGTTTAGCACAAAGATTCCCCCAAAAGAATGCCCAAAAAATGCTTTATAATCAGGATTAATAGGATATTTTTTTGCTAAAAAAGGCAAGAGTATCTCTTGAACAAAAGACAAAAACTCCTTGTCTCCACCGCCTCCTTGAAAATCCTCTCCTAGCACTTTTGGCATATAATCCCTCGTGCGTTTTAAAGTGTCAAACGCTTTTGGGCTATCATAGCCCACACCGACAATGATAATGGGTTCTTTGGGCGGATTTTGATACAGATTCAAGATTCTAGGGAAAAAAGCATTGCCATCAAGAGACACAAAAAGCTTGTAATTTGCGCCTTGCAACTTACTCTTTGCAAGAAAGATTCTGTATTTTATATCTTTGTAGAGGAAATCCTTTGCCTGCGGGATTTCAAAAAAATCTTTTACTTTTACAGAAAGTTGCGGAATCACCTGACTTGGTTTTGCAAAAAGCACACAAAAAAATGCCAAAAAGAAAAAGATGATTTTCATTAAAACCTTGCTTGCTTTTTGTCTTTTTCTTAATTAAAAGAATCTTAAAAAAATTCTTCAATTCGTCAAATTTTCAAAAAGCCAAATGAGATAAAATTTCCAAAATTTTGCGTATTATAACAAAAGCATATATAAAATTATTGTTTAATAATGTATAATCTACAAAATTGTATTAAAATAATTGGGAATTTTATATGGGAATTTTTGAACGAAATGATATTGCGATTGACTTAGGCACGGTGAATACTATCGTGCGCAACGATATGGAAACAACACTTTTTTGCGAAGCGACTTGTATTGCTCTTGAAAAAAAATATAATTCTCATCGCATTCTAGCAATCGGCGATTCGGCAAAAAAAATGCTAGGACGCACACACAACGAAATAGAAGTAGTCAATCCTCTTTTGAATGGAGCTATCAGCGATTTTGAAACCACTAAAATCTTTATGAACGCAATTTTGCAAAAAGCAAAAGCGGGTTCGCTCTCTCCCCGCGTAGGCATTAGTATCCCTCAAAACCTCACGCAAGTAGAGAGACATTCTCTCTATGAAGCAACAATGCTTGCGGGAGCGAAAGAAGTCTTGCTCATAGAAGACCCCTTTAGCGCGAGCGTTGGTGCTGGATTAGACATTTCTACCGCACGTGCAAAAATGATTATTGACGCTGGAGGAGGACTTGTAGAAGTCAGTATTATTTCCTTAAATGGACTGATTACAAGTGCTTTTACCAAAGAAGCGGGAGATTTCATAGATTTCGCCTTAGTAGAATATTGTCGCCATAATAAAAATATTGGAATTAGCAAGGAAATGGCAGAAAACTTGAAACGCAAAATCAATGTTTTTGCCAAGAATCCCACAATTCATATTGGAGCAAAAAACCTTGCCAATAGTATGCCTATAGAATGTGAATTAGACTTAGAGGAATTCAAAGGCGTTATTTTAAATAGTCTTTACAAAATCAAAGACATTATTATTGAGGCTATCCACAATGCACCTCCGCAAATTGCGCCCGATTTGATTGAAGATGGGGCGACTTTGACGGGTGGTTTGGCACTGATTCCGGGTATTAAGGATTTCTTGGAAAAAGAACTTAGAATGCAAATCCACCTTACTCCAGACCCACTTTTGGATATTTCCAAAGGGGTTTGGCAGATTATGCAAGATTATGAATCTTTTGAAAAAAGTTTATAATGAATTCTCACTCTTTTCTTGAACCTCTTGCCACACCAAGTGGAATCCAAGCCTTTTTAAGCCGCGCACCGCTTAATATCGCCTTTCACGCGGGAGGAGATTCCAAAGAAAATGTAGAATCCCATCGCTCTCTTTGTATAGCCCCTTTTCCTCTTTCCTCTCTTGCATATCTTAATCAAGTGCATAGCAAAGAGATTCTAAAGGCACAAAGAGGAGGATTATTAGGTGATGGCGATGGAATCTTGATTGCGCAAAAAAATATTATCGGGCTAATTATGGTAGCAGATTGCAATCCGATTTTGCTCTTTGATACCAAGCACAAAGTCCTAGCATTGCTACACGGCGGACGCGTAGGCTTACAAAAAGGCATTATTCCCAACGCTTTAGAACAAATGCAGCAAGAATTCAACACGCAAACCTCCGATTTGTTTGCCTATGTTGGACCTTCTATTCGTGCGTGTTGTTATGAAGTAGGCGAGGAAGTCTTGAAAGATTCCCTCTTAAAGAAAGGCAAAATCGTGCGTGAAGGCAAGATTTACTTAGATTTAATCGCAATCATAAAATCTCAATTTAAAGCCAAAAATATTACAAATTACGACATTTCACCTCACTGCACTTGCTGCACTTCTGCTTACTTTTCTTATCGCAAAAATCCCCAATGCGGACGCTTTGGATTGTTTGCATATCTAACTTAAAGGAGACAAACGATGATTATTATCCCTGCAAGGCTCAAATCCACGCGTTTTCCCAACAAGGTTTTAGCGCAAATTCGTGGAATCCCTATGATTGTGCGCACAGCAGAACTCGCCAAGGAGATTGATGATGTTATCGTCGCTTGCGATGATTCTCTTATTGCGGAGGTTTGCACGCGCTATGGCATACGCTCAATCCTTACAAGCAACACACACGAAAGTGGAACAGATAGAATTGCTGAATGCGCTAGACTTTTAAAGCTTACTAAAGAGGAGATTATTATTAACTTGCAAGGCGATGAACCATTCTTGGAGCAAGAAGTCATCTTGCGCTTAAAACATTTAATGGAAAATGAAGCCAAAAGTCGCGGTGAGATTCCATTTATGGGAAGTTGCGCAAAATCAATCACTAGCGAACAAGCTAATGACCCAAATCTTGTAAAAGTAGTCTTGAATGCCAAGAATGA
>NZ_CATKCB010000055.1:0-7878 GCF_949747025.1 Helicobacter sp. UBA3407
ACTCATATCATTAATGCCTTGCACAAGAACATTCACATTTGCTTCAATCTCATTTAAAGATTTTCCTGTTCTTTCTGCTAGTTTTCGCACTTCATCAGCAACAACTGCAAATCCTCTTCCGTGTTCTCCTGCTCTTGCTGCTTCAATGGCTGCATTAAGGGCTAAAAGATTGGTTTGGTCTGCAATGTCTTTAATCACATTGACGACTTGCCGAATATCATCACTTTGCTGGATTACTTCACTGCTTTTGCTTGCAACATTTTGCATAGAATCTGTGATTTCTGATACAGCTAAATTCGTTTGCTCTAGGGATTGGCTTTGTGCGTGAGAAGAAGCTTGCAGGTTTGCTACGCGTTCTTGTAAAGTGCTAGAATGCCCTTTGAGTGTTTGTGCGATTCCGCTAGAGTGTTGAAGCATATTTTGGATATAACTTCTTAAATCGTTGATGTTTTCTACTACACGAAGCAATGCACCTTTACTATTGCTTGTCTCTGCAATATGGGTAAAATCATCTCCTTTGTAGCTTTCTAGTGCCTTTTCAATGATTTCAAAGTTTTGATTAAGGTCTTGGAGTGTTTGATTGAGATAAAGTTTAATGTTGTTGAGTTGTTTATTGTTGGATTCAGCTTCTATAAATCTTCCAAAATTACCTTCTTTTGCATATTCAAGAGATTTTAATGTTTCTTGCACACAAGTGCGCTCTTTTTCTAAATTAGTTTGAATCTCTTTGATATTTTCGTTAATGGCTCTTGCCATTTCTCCCAATTCGTCATTGGTGTTAATATGGAGCAGTTTTACACTTGTAGTTTTGAGATGTAAGTAGTCAAAAAAGTCTAAGATTCCTTTGCGTAAAGTCTTAATGGGGTTAAGGATTTTGCGTGCAAAAATATTAATCAGCACGATAAGGATAATTGCAAAGATAAGCAATGAAATGGCTAGGAAAGTAGTGTTTTCACGAATGGATTGATATAAGGTTGCCTCGTCTCCTACTAAACAAACATTCCACGCAGTTAATGAGTTTAAAGAACAGATTCCGAATCTTTGGTGTTTATCTTGGTCAAAGAAAATAAATTCATTTTGATGGTTTTTGGATTTTTCTACTAATAATTTGGAGATTTCACTTTGGTTGAGGATTTCATCGGCATTTTGCGAAAGAATGATTTTGCCACTCGGGTCGGTTGCAAAAATTGTATAATGTTCGCCTTTTTGAAGGGATTCTAAATAGTTGTTTAATGGTTTTAATGCAATGTCTCCACTGACAACACCATAAAAATTGCCCTTGTGGTGGAGTGGTGCTCCAAAGCCAAAAACAGGAAGTTTTTTGCTTGCTTGCAACCACGCATTGTTTAAAATGATTGGTTTATTTTGCGCTTTCGTATCATAAAACCAACTGCGTTTGCGCGGGTCATAGCCACTTTCTGGAAAGACATGATTTCCATTGCTTCGGAGCATTCTTCCATTTTCCTCCACGCCAAAATATACAAGATTGAATCCGCTTGTTTTTTCAACAAGTTCTAGGCTTTTAGCAATGCTTGCTTCATCATCTAAATGATTAGCAATATCGTCTTTAAGTTGATTGATGGCAACTTGTTTTTCATTAATATAAGAAATGAGCAAGAGTTGGATAGAATTTAGCTTGCCTTGGTAGCTTTCTGTTTCAGATAATAGAGTGCTAGTTTTGGTCATTTGATATTGTAAAATCCCAAAAATTAAAAACCCAATTATTGCCGTGAATGTAATGCTTAATGTTGCTTTTAAGCTTAAAGATAACTTCATTGCTTTAACCTTTTCTTAAGATTAACTTTTTGTTAAGAATAGCATATAACAATTAAATCTTTCATTAATATTCCAAAATATCGGCAAAAGTTAATGATTTTTGAAAATTAGTAACATTGATTCAAAAATTGAATCTAAAAATTAGTGGTTTTGTAGTTGCAAGAGGAATTATGTTATAATCCGCAAAATTTCATAAATAAAAAGGATTTGATGATGATGCCAAGTGTTCAGCAGCTGCTCATTGTGCTATTGATTATTGTTGTGTTATTTGGAGCAAAAAAGATTCCAGATTTGGCTAAAGGCTTGGGTTCAGGAATTAAAAATTTCAAAAAAGCAGTCAAAGAAGAGGACGAAGAAATAACAGCACAAAATACGAAGATTGAACAAGACAAAAAGGAATCCGTAGCTAATCCTGCAAACGAGACAACAAAAGTATCCTAATGACACAAAATATCAAACAGATTATAGAGGAAGCGTTAGGGATTTCTAGTATTTTAGAAAAGCCACGCGACAAGAGATTTGGTCATTTTGCTTTGCCAACTTTTAGCTTTGCCAAAACTTTACGACAAAGTCCGCAAGCCATTGCACAAGAGTTTGCGCAAAAGTTAGAATCTTTGCCGCAAATTGCGAGTGTGAATGTGTTGAATGGTTATGTGAATTTTAGTCTAAGTGATATGTTTTTAGCGCAATGTGCGTGGAAATTCTTGCAACAAGATTCTGCAAGTCAAGCTTCAAATGTAGAATCGCAAGATGTGCAGGAGCGTATTTTGCTAGAATATGTGAGCGCAAATCCAACAGGTCCTTTGCACATTGGACACGCGCGTGGGGCAATCTTTGGTGATAGTTTGGCGCGTATTGGCAGGTTTTTGGGATTTTGCATTTCAACAGAATATTATATCAATGACGCAGGCACACAAATAGAAAATTTGGGTAAATCCATTTATTATGCTGGACGACATTTGTTTTTTGGCGCACCCTATGAGTTGCCGCAGGATTGCTATAAGGGTGAATATGTGCTTTTGTTAGCACAGCAAGCAAAGGATTCTTTGGGGTTGGAAGTTTTTGAAAATTTATCACAGATTGCAATCTTAAGTTGCTTTGGAAAAGATAAAATGCTAGAGGAAATCAAGGCAAATTTAGCACAAGTTGGAATCGTATTTGATAACTATGTGAGTGAAAAGGAGCTTTTTACGGCTTGGGATTCCACATTGCGCACACTTAAAGCGAACAATGGCGTCTATGAGCAAGAGGGTAAATTGTGGCTAAAATCTAGTGAATATGGAGACGAAAAAGACCGCGTCATTGTGCGTGAAAGTGGAGAGCCAACCTATCTTGCGGGAGATATTATTTATCACAGAGACAAGTTTATTCGCCCTTTTACGCGCTATATTAATATTTGGGGAGCAGACCATCACGGCTATATTGCGCGCGTGAAAGCCGCTATTAACTTTTTGGGATACGATAGCAATAAACTAGAGGTGCTTTTGTCGCAAATGGTTGCTTTACTTCAAGGGGGCGAAGCCTATAAAATGAGCAAGCGCGCGGGTAATTTTATTTTGATGAAAGAAATCGTAGAGGAAGTTGGTGCAGACGCTTTGCGTTTGATTTTTTTAAGCAAAAAAGCAGACACGCATTTGGAATTTGATATAGAAGAGTTGAAAAAACAAGATGCAAGCAATCCTGTGTATTATATCAATTATGCACACGCACGGATTCATACGCTTTTTACCAAATCACGTTTTGAGATTCAAGATTTTAAAAATACCCCCAAAGAGCAATATGTAGAATCTCTAAAAGAAATGGACGAAAACTTGCGTGATTTATTGGTGCTTTCACTCGGGCTTGATAAGGTGTTGTTAGATGCTTTTGTGCAACGCGCGCCCAATAAGGTTGTGGATTTTTTGAAAAATCTTGCAGGAGAGTTCCACCGATTCTATAATGAGACAAAAATTTTAACCACTGCCAAAGAAGAGCAGATTCTAAAAGTCTTAATTGTTGTTGCAAAGTCTTTAAATTTAGGGCTTGCGTTACTTGGTGTTAAAGCTAAAGAAAGTATGTAAAAGGAGTAATTTTGAGTAAAGCATTAATTTTTCCCGGTCAAGGCAGTCAGAGTATTGGAATGGGTAAAGACTTATTTGAGAATAGCACAGAGGTTAAGAGGTATTTTGAGCAAGCAAGTGAGATTCTAAAAGAAGATATGATAAAACTTTGCTTTGAAGAGAATGAAAAATTGAATTTAACACAATACACACAACCCGCGATTCTTTTGGTGAGTTATAGTGTATTTTCTCTTATTTTGCCAAAAATAAAAGATAAAATTTCTTTTGGGTTAGGGCATTCGTTGGGAGAATTTAGTGCGCTCTGCGCAAGTGGAGCTTTGAGCTTTGAGCAAGCCATTTCATTGGTTAGTAAGCGAGGATATTTAATGGAGGAATCCTGCAAGTCCAAAGCGGCAGGTATGATGGTTGTGCTTGGGCTAGAAGATAATATATTAGAAGAGTTTTGTGCAAAAAAACGCAATAGAGGCTTGAAAGTTTGGTGTGCAAATTATAATGGCGATGGACAAATGGTGCTTGCAGGAAGCAGAGAGGATTTATCCACCTTAGAAGTGGAGATTAAAGGATTGGGTGCAAAACGCGCCTTAATGCTTCCGATGTCTGTGGCAAGCCATTGTCCTATTTTAGAGGGAATGTGCGCAGATTTTAGGGTGTTGCTAGAGGAAGCATTGGGGGATTCCTTTGCCTTTCCTATTATTTCAAATGTAAATGCAAAACCTTATGGGAGTAAAGCACAAGCACTGGATTTGTTGGCAAAGCAGCTTGTTTCACCTGTGCTTTATAAACAATCCATTCGTGGGAATGATGCAGAGATTGAGGGTTTCATAGAGTGTGGAGGCAATGTGTTAAAAGGTTTAAATAAGCGATTGAGTCAAAAAGAAACGATTTCTTTGCAGACTTATGCAGAGATTCAAGATTTTTTACAAAAGGATTAAAATGACATTTGGTATTATTGGCGCGCTTCCAGAGGAGATTGCTCCTGTGCTTGCACACTACAAGGATTATGAAACTTTGGAGTTTGGTGGCAATACTTTTTATAAGATTAAAGCAGGAAACAAGACTGCAATGCTCGCATGTAGTCGTATCGGCAAGGTACATGCAGCATTGACCGCTAGCACAATGATTTTACATTTTGGTTGTGAAAAAATCATATTTAATGGAATTGCGGGCGCAATCAATCCAAGTTATAAAGTTGGAGATTTGCTTTTTGCAAGTAAATTGTGTCAGCACGATGTGGATTTGACAATTTTTGACTATCCTTATGGGTTTGTTCCTGGGAGTGAGACATTTGTCAAAAGTGATTCCACATTAAATGCGATTGCAAAAGAAGTGGCAAGTGAGCTTGGATTTCAAATTTATGAGGGAATCGTTGCTTCAGGGGACCAATTTGTCAATCAAAAAGACAAGAAACAATGGATACGTGAGACTTTTCAAGCGGACGCAGTAGAAATGGAGGGTGCAAGCGTAGCGGTGGTGTGTGAGAATCTCAAAGTGCCTTTTTGTATTCTTCGGACTATATCCGATAGCGTGAATGATGAAAAGCTAGAGGAATACAATGAGGAAGAAAGCGGTAAGAGAAACATTGCATTTGTAATTCAAATGATAGAAAAAATCTAATTTAAGGAGGTTTGGAAATGCGTTTAATTTTGGTGCGACATGCAAAAGCAGAGAATAGAGAAAAGTGGGTAGGCGAAGATGATATGAAACGACCGCTTACCAAAAAAGGTGTAAAACAAGCGAAAAAAATTGCAAAGTATATTGCAAAAAAATACCCCGATGTAGATGCAATTGTTTCATCGCTTGCTTTGCGTGCGTGTGATACTGCAAAGTATATTGCTAAAAAACAATCCCATAGCACTTTTTTCTTAAATCCAAATATTAATCCCGAAGAAGGATTACAAGGTTTTTTAGGGCATAAAGATGAGATTGAAGAAGATTGGCAAACTTTAGTTGTTGTTGGACACGAGCCAAGCATTAGTGAGTTTGTGCGATTTATCTGTGCTAAAGGAACTTTGAATTTGTATGTGGGCAAAGGTTGCGTGGTAGAATTAGAACGCGAAAGTGAGAATGATTGGCTGCTTGTAGGGTTGCATAATTTCTAAAGGGATTCTATGTTTTTGGGTTATTTGCCAGATGTGGCAAACAAATTTAAGAAAAATGAAGTGTTAAGCAGAATCTTTGGCTATCTTTTTGATGCTTTAGATGAAAGCAGTGAAGTGCATCAGAGGATTATAGCTTTAAAAGCGGGGGAGGAATTTGTGGTGTATTTTGAAGGGGGGGTGCGAGCCATTGAGCAGGCTTATAATACCAAAATGCCAAAAGAAGCTTTTTATGAAAGCCATAGTGAAATGGTTGATTTTCAAATGGTAGTTTTTGGCAAGGAGATTTTTTTTATCGCTCCAAATAGTCTTTGCGAGATTAAGAATCCTTTAGATGATGCACGCGATTTGATTGAATATCACGCAAGTGCTTTTCTTTCAAGCATTCAATTATTTCCCGGCAATCTTGCGGTGTTTGAAAGTCTTGATGTGCATGCGGGTGGAATCTCTGCAAATGCAGAATCTTCGCTTGTGCAGAAAGTAGTTGTTAAAGTTCCTAAACAATATGTTAAATTAAACTTTTAAGCTTTGGTTTGGCATTGTGGGCAGATTCCAATCATTGCGATAGAGATTTCTTTGATTTTGTAAGAAGAAATATCGGTGCAAGCGGTTTTGAGTGATTCCACGGAAGAATTAAGTGCCATATCTGTGATTTTTCCACATTTTTCACAAACAAGATGCATATGCTGGTTTTTCACAAGCTCATAACGTTGCTTTTGGTTGGGAAATTTCACTTCATCAATAATTCTTGCTTCTTGCATAGAAGCAAGGTTTTTGTAAATTGTAGCAAGAGACATTGAGGGATTGCTCTCTTTGACATTTTCATAAATTTCATCAATGCTGATATGTCCAAATTTTTGGATTTCTTTCAGGATTGCTAAACGTTGGGGAGTAATTTTGAGGTGATTTTCTTTTAAAATTTTTTCAAACATTTAAATATCCTAATAATATGGGCTAATAAAATTTTATTCTTAAAAACTAATTTTACAAAAATTATTTTTATTTATCAAGAAAGATTATCAATAAATAATTACACAAAGTAATCATTTATTTTTTATGGAATGGAAAGATTTTGTGATGAATGAATTATTTGGGAATCTTAATTTGCATCGATACGACTTTAAAGGCTTGAGATTAATTTTGCCTTTTATTATTTTTTGATACAATCACAAATTATTTTGTTATTTTTTAGGAGTAAATACCATGAGAAGCCATTATTGCGCAGATTTGGGAGAGCAAAATATTGGAGAAATGGTGAGTTTATGCGGTTGGTGTAATACTTATCGCGACCATGGAGGAATCGTTTTTATTGATTTACGCGACCGCAGCGGGCTTGTGCAACTTGTGTTTGACCCGAAGGATAGCGCAGAGGCGCATAAAATTGCGAGCGAAGTGCGTGATGAATATGTTTTGTTGGCAAAAGGAAAAGTGCGCGCAAGAGGCGAGGGACTAGAGAATCCTAAACTAAAAACAGGGAAAATTGAGGTGTTGGTGGAATCTCTAAAGATTGAAAACAAAAGTCTAACACCTCCTATTGCGGTAGGAGATGAAAGTGTGGGGGAAGATGTGCGCTTGAAATATCGCTATTTGGATTTGCGCAATCCGCGTTTGCAAGAGATTTTTATCACGCGAAGCAAGGTGGCACAAGCGACAAGAAATGCGTTAAGTAGCTTGGGATTTTTAGAGGTTGAAACTCCGATTTTAACGAAAGCAACGCCAGAGGGTGCGCGGGATTATCTTGTGCCTAGTCGTGTGCATCACGGCGAATTTTATGCCTTGCCCCAAAGCCCTCAATTATTTAAGCAGCTGCTGATGATTAGCGGATTTGATAAGTATTTTCAGATTGCAAAATGTTTCAGAGATGAAGATTTGCGACTTGATAGGCAACCAGAATTTACGCAAATTGATGTGGAAATGAGTTTTTGCACCCAAGACGATGTAATGTC